>CAURRB010000002.1:0-59739 GCA_963527085.1 Streptococcus oralis | reverse complement strand
TTATCAAGTAGATAAGAAATGGGCGAGACTAGGTCTTAGCCTATTTTTATTTTTATACTCTTCAAAAATCAAATTCAAACCACGTCAGCGTCGGCTTGTCGTATATGTGTTACTGACTTCGTCAGTTCTATCCACAACCTCAAAACGGTATTTTGAGCAACCTGCGACTAGCTTTCTAGTTTGCTCTTTGATTTTTATTGAGTATTAAATGATGTTTGAGAAGGTCTTACAGTAAAAGAAAATTAAAAAATCTAGAAAGAAAACATGAAAGATAAAATTAAAGAATATTTGCAAGAGAAGGGGCGAGTGACGGTAAATGACCTGGCTCAGGCTCTCGGAAAGGGTGGGTCTAAGGATTTCCGTGAGTTGATTAAAACCCTGTCTCTGATGGAAAGAAAGCACCAGATTCGTTTTGAAGATGATGGTAGTTTATGTCTGGACCAAAAGAAGAAACATGAAATTACCCTCAAAGGGATTTTTCATGCCCATAAAAACGGCTTTGGCTTTGTCAGTCTAGAAGGCGAAGAGGACGACCTTTTTGTTGGAAAAAACGATGTCAACTATGCCATTGATGGTGATACCGTTGAGGTCGTGATTAAGAAAGTCGCTGACCGTAACAAGGGAACTGCTGCAGAAGCCAAAATTATCGATATCCTAGAGCATAGCCTGACGACAGTTGTCGGGCAAATCGTTCTGGATCAGGAAAAGCCCAAGTATGCGGGCTACATCCGTTCAAAAAATCAGAAAATCAGCCAACCGATCTATGTGAAGAAACCAGCTATCAAGTTGGAAGGGACAGAGATTCTCAAGGTCTTTATCGATAAATACCCAAGTAAGAAACATGATTTCTTTGTTGCTAGTATCCTTGATGTGGTGGGGCACTCGACTGATGCTGGGATTGACGTTCTTGAAGTCTTGGAATCCATGGATATTGTCTCAGAATTTCCAGAAGCTGTTCTCAAGGAGGCAGAAAGTGTACCAGAAGCTCCGTCTCAAAAGGATATGGAAGGTCGTCTGGACCTGAGAGATGAGCTTACCTTTACCATTGACGGTGCGGATGCCAAGGACTTGGACGATGCAGTTCACATCAAGCCTTTGAAAAATGGCAATCTAGAACTCGGAGTTCACATCGCAGATGTTTCCTACTATGTGACCGAGGGTTCTGCCCTCGACAAGGAAGCCCTTAACCGCGCGACTTCTGTCTACGTGACAGACCGTGTGGTCCCAATGCTTCCAGAGCGTTTGTCAAACGGCATTTGCTCTCTCAATCCTCAAGTAGATCGCTTGACCCAGTCTGCCATTATGGAAATTGATAAACATGGTCGTGTGGTTCATTACACCATTACCCAAACGGTTATCAAGACTAGTTTTCGTATGACCTATAGCGCTGTCAATGACATCCTGGCTGGCGACGAGGAAAAGAGACAAGAGTTTAAGAAAATTGTTCCTAGTATCGAGCTCATGGCCAAGCTTCATGAAAGGCTAGAAAGCATGCGTGAGAAACGTGGTGCCCTGAATTTTGATACCAACGAAGCTAAGATTTTGGTGGATAAAAAAGGCAAGCCTGTGGATATTGTCCTCCGTCAACGCGGCGTTGCTGAGCGGATGATCGAGTCCTTCATGTTGATTGCTAACGAAACAGTTGCCGAGCACTTTAGCAAGCTGGACCTACCTTTTATCTATCGGATTCATGAGGAGCCTAAGGCAGAAAAAGTTCAGAAGTTTATTGACTATGCTTCAAGCTTTGGTTTGCGGATTTATGGGACTGCCAGTGAGATTAGCCAAGAGGCGCTTCAAGATATCATGCGTGCTGTTGAGGGAGAGCCTTATGCGGATGTATTGTCCATGATGCTTCTCCGCTCCATGCAACAAGCTCGCTATTCAGAGCACAATCACGGTCACTATGGTCTTGCTGCTGATTATTATACTCACTTTACCAGTCCGATTCGCCGTTATCCAGATCTCCTTGTTCACCGTATGATTCGGGATTACGGCCGTTCCAAGGAAATAGCAGAGCATTTTGAGCAAGTGATTCCAGAGATTGCAACCCAGTCTTCCAACCGTGAACGTCGTGCCATCGAGGCAGAGCGTGAAGTCGAAGCTATGAAAAAGGCTGAGTACATGGAAGAATACGTGGGCGAAGAGTATGATGCGGTTGTATCCAGCATCGTCAAATTCGGTCTCTTTGTCGAATTGCCAAATACAGTTGAAGGCTTGATTCACATTACTAATTTGCCTGAATTTTATCATTTCAACGAGCGTGACTTGACACTCCGTGGGGAGAAATCAGGAATAACTTTCCGTGTGGGACAGCAAATTCGTATTCGTGTAGAAAGAGCGGATAAGATGACAGGTGAAATTGACTTCTCTTATATCCCAAGTGAGTTTGATGTCATTGAAAAAGGCTTGAAACAAGCTGGTCGCAAAGAAAGAGGGCGTGGTTCAAGTCGTCGTTCAGATAAGAAGGAAGACAAGAGAAAATCAGGGCGCTCAAATGATAAGCACAAGCATTCACAAAAAGATAAAAAGAAAAAAGGGAAGAAACCTTTTTACAAGGAAGTAGCTAAGAAAGGAGCCAAGCATGGCAAAGGGCGAGGGAAAGGTCGTCGCACAAAATAAAAAAGCGCACCACGACTATACAATCGTAGATACGCTAGAGGCAGGAATGGTCCTGACCGGAACTGAAATCAAGAGCGTTCGAGCTGCTCGAATCAATCTCAAGGACGGCTTTGCCCAAGTAAAAAATGGGGAAGTCTGGCTGAGCAATGTCCATATCGCCCCTTACGAAGAGGGCAATATCTGGAACCAGGAACCGGAACGACGTCGCAAACTTCTGCTCCATAAGAAGCAAATTCAAAAATTGGAACAAGAGACCAAAGGGACAGGAATGACCCTTGTTCCCCTTAAAGTCTATATCAAAGATGGTTATGCTAAACTCCTTTTAGGACTTGCTAAAGGGAAACATGACTATGACAAACGGGAGTCGATCAAGCGTCGTGAACAAAACCGCGACATCGCGCGTGTGATGAAAGCTGTCAACCAGCGTTAAGAAGAGGAAGTAAAATGGAAAAATTAATTGCCTATAAACGGATGCCCTTGTGGAATAAACAAACCATGCCTGAAGCTGTCCAGCAAAAGCACAATACTAAAGTCGGCACTTGGGGAAAAATTACTGTCTTGAAGGGTGCTCTCAAGTTTATTGAGCTGACAGAAGATGGTGAGGTTCTAGCTGAGTACCTCTTTGAGGCAGGAGCTGACAATCCTATGGCGCAACCACAAGCCTGGCACCGAGTGGAGGCTGCGACAGACGATGTAGAGTGGTACTTGGAATTTTATTGTAAACCTGAGGATTATTTCCCTAAGAAATACAATACCAATCCAGTCCACTCAGAGGTCCTAGAAGCTATGCAGACGGTGAAACCGGGGAAAGCCTTGGATTTGGGTTGTGGTCAGGGGCGTAACTCTCTCTTTCTCGCACAGAATGGTTTTGATGTGACAGCTGTTGATCAAAATGAATTGTCCCTTGAAATCTTGCAAAGCATCGTAGAGCAAGAGGATCTCGACATGCCTGTCGGACTATACGATATCAATTCAGCCAGCATTAGCCAAGCCTATGATTTCATCGTATCGACAGTTGTTCTGATGTTCCTACAAGCGGACCGCATTCCAGCTATTATCCAAAATATGCAGGAGCACACCACGGTCGGTGGTTACAATCTTATCGTCTGTGCCATGGATACAGAGGATTATCCTTGCTCGGTTAATTTCCCATTCACCTTTAAAGAAGGGGAGTTGGCGGACTACTACAAGGATTGGGAATTGATCAAGTATAATGAAAACCCAGGACATCTGCACCGTCGTGATGAAAATGGCAATCGTATTCAACTACGCTTTGCGACCATGTTAGCTAAAAAGATCAAGTAAATCAAACCTATACCAGCGAATAGAAACTACTTTGCAAGGTTTCTATTCGTTTTTGTTTGCGTTGGTTGATTGGGGCAAGCAGGATTTTATGCTATACTAGAAGTAGGAAATCTGAGTAGTAGAACTGTATTGCCGATACTCTCAGCGCAAGAAAGTCTTTATGATGGAGGTGGTCGAATGACGAGTCTTTTGGTGGAATTGTATGATCGGCATGTATTGGAAAAGAATGTCTACCAAGCCTTTATCAGTGATTGTGACGAGATTCTTTTTCTATCTTTGACGAAAATAAGCAATGAAGAGAAGCTCTCTCTCCGTCAGTTTATCATGGAAGAGGTACCTCATATTCAACGAGTGACCTTTCGTCAGTTATCCTTAGAACAACTAGCAGACCAGTTAGATTATTGTCTAGCAGGCTATGACCAGGTTCTTCTTGATGTTTTTGGTGGGGATTCGCTACTAGCCTTATCTCTCTATCAATACGGCTTGGATCGCCACCTCCCCATCGTTGCCATGGATGTCGAGCGGGGAAAACAATACAAGTGGGTAGCCGGTCAGTTAGAAAAAGAAGACCTGGACATTCCAACCCTAAGCATCCAACAGTTGATAGCCTTGCGTGGTGGAAAAATGCTCAAATCAAAACGCCCTATCCACTCAGCTCAGCAAATTGCAGCCATCAAAAAGCTAGCCAGCTCTGCCATTGCCAATCCTGCCCATTGGTATCAAGTGACCCAATTTTTCTCTCTAGCTAAGACCAATGACCTGCATGCTGAGACAGAAAAGATACTGGAAAACAATGGCAGGTATTATCACTATCCAAAATCCCTCATTCCTTTACTTGTGGAAGCAGGGATGCTTTGTATTGAAAGCGAGGACAAAAAACGAGTAGCTTACAGTTTTCCAAGTCAAGAAGCTCAAGTTTTTTGCCGCAATAAGGGGCATATTTTAGAGGTGTATCTCTATCTCTTGGCGCTTGAATCTCAGCTGTTTGATGAGTGCATGATAGGCGGTGAGATTGATTGGAATGGCATCTTTCCAGAGGCAGACAATGTTCAAAATGAGATTGATGTCATTCTGAGAAAGGGCCGCTCAATTACCTTTATCTCCTGCAAGATGACAGATTTATCAGTTGAAGCCATCAATGAACTAGAAGTCTATGCCAATCATTTTGCTGGGGAGAGTTGCCTCAAGTTAATTGTCTGTACGGGGAAAATCAATCCTGCTTATGCCAATCGCTGCCAGGAATACGGCGTGCTGGTCATTAGAAGTGAGCAGATTCCCAATCTCATTCCCATGCTAAAAAAATATTCTAAGAGACAAAAAAGATAAGAAATAATATCATGAAAGGCTGGGATTCCAGTCTTTTTTTCTTCTTTTTCGAATAAATGAGAAAAGGAGGTAGACCATGTTTGTAGCCAGAGATGCCAAGGGGAAATTGGTGAATGCCCTCGAAAAAGATGTTACCAAGCAAGCTTATACTTGTCCAGCCTGTGGTGGTGGACTACGATTACGCCAAGGACCGAGGATTCGAACGCACTTTGCCCATGAAAGGTTAAGAGATTGTATTGCCATTTTTGAAAATGAAAGTCCAGAACACTTGGGCAACAAAGAGGCCCTTTATCACTGGGCCAAGAAGGACAATCAGGTCGCATTAGAGCATAGTCTGCCTGAGATCCAGCAGATTGCGGATGTTCTTGTAAATGAGACATTAGCTCTGGAGGTCCAGTGCAGCCCCTTGTCTCAAAAGCTTTTAGGCGATAGAAGCCAAGGCTACCGTAGTCAGGGATACCAAGTTATCTGGCTACTGGGAGAAAAACTCTGGTTAAAAGAGAGACTTACACAACTGCAAAGGGGATTCCTCTATTTTAGTCAAAATATGGGATTCTATGTTTGGGAATTAGATCTCAAAAAGCAAGTTTTAAGACTCAAATATCTTCTGCATCAGGACCTACGTGGCAAGCTTTATTTTCAGGTCAAAGAATTTCCCTATGGTCAAGGAAATCTCTTGGAAATCTTACGATTTCCTTATCAAAAACAAAAGCTAGCTAGTTTTGCAGTCGAGCAAGATTCATCTATCTGTCACTATATTCGCCAACAGTTGTACTACCAAACGCCCTACTGGATGAAAAAACAGGAGGAAGCTTATCATCAAGGAGACAATCTATTAAACCGTCAACTAGACGACTGGTATCCCCAGGTCAGACCGATAGAATCGGGTGATTTTTGTCAAATTAATCAAGATTTAAGTAGCTATTATAAAAAATTTTTCGCTTACTATCAAAAAAATCCGAAAAATAATCGCCAAAAGCTCTATCCACCAGCCTTTTATCACTTATATTTCTCAAAAAATGTGGTAAAATAGAAAGGATGGAGGAATCTTATGGTATTACAACGACATGAAATAAATGAAAAAGATACATGGGATCTTTCAACAATCTACCCAACGGACCAGGCTTGGGAAGAAGCTTTGAAAGATTTAACTGAAAAAGTACAAACAGCTTCTCAGTATGAGGGGCATCTCTTGGATAGTGCAGACAGTTTGCTTGAGATTACAGAATTCTCACTTGACTTGGAACGCCAAGTTGAAAAGCTTTATGTCTATGCGCATATGAAAAATGATCAGGACACGCGTGAAGCCAAGTATCAAGAGTACTATGCTAAGGCAATGACCCTATACAGTCAGTTAGAACAAGCCTTTTCATTCTATGAACCTGAGTTTATGGAGATTAGCGAAGAGCAGTATGCGGCCTTCCTAGAAGCTCAACCAAAACTCCAAGTTTACAAGCACTTTTTTGACAAGCTCTTGCAAAAGAAAGACCATGTTCTTTCGCAACGTGAGGAAGAATTACTTGCTGGAGCAGGAGAAATCTTTGGCGCTGCTAGTGAAACCTTCGCTATTTTGGACAATGCGGATATTAGCTTCCCATATGTCCTTGATGATGAAGGCAAGGAAGTGCAACTCTCACACGGTACTTACATCCGTTTGATGGAGTCTAAAAACCGTGAAGTGCGTCGTGGTGCCTATGAAGCCCTTTATGCGACTTACGAGCAATTCCAACACACTTATGCTAAGACCTTGCAGACA
Source organism: Streptococcus oralis (assembly GCA_963527085.1). Taxonomy (GTDB): domain Bacteria; phylum Bacillota; class Bacilli; order Lactobacillales; family Streptococcaceae; genus Streptococcus; species Streptococcus oralis_CV. The sequence continues at coordinate 52,733 of CAURRB010000002.1, read as the reverse complement.
AATGTCAAGGTGCAAAACTACCGAGCAAAAGTTCGCAACTATAAGAGTGCTCGCCATGCAGCCCTCGCGGCAAACTTTGTTCCAGAAAGTGTCTATGACAATCTAGTAGCTGCAGTTCGCAAGCATTTGCCACTCTTGCATCGTTACCTAGAACTTCGTTCTAAAATCTTGGGTATTTCCGACCTCAAGATGTACGATGTCTACACTCCACTATCTTCAGTAGATTATAGCTTTACCTACGAAGAAGCCTTGAAAAAGGCAGAAGAAGCTTTGGCAGTTTTAGGTGACGACTACTTGAGCCGTGTTAAACGTGCCTTCAGTGAGCGTTGGATTGATGTCTATGAAAACCAAGGCAAGCGTTCAGGTGCCTACTCTGGTGGTTCTTATGATACCAATGCCTTTATGCTTCTCAACTGGCAGGATAATCTAGATAATCTTTTTACCCTTGTTCATGAAACAGGCCACAGTATGCACTCAAGCTATACTCGTGAAACCCAGCCTTATGTTTACGGAGATTATTCTATCTTCTTGGCGGAGATTGCCTCAACGACCAATGAAAATATCTTGACAGAAAAATTATTGGAAGAAGTAGAAGACGATGCGACACGCTTTGCTATCCTCAATAACTTCCTGGACGGTTTCCGTGGAACAGTCTTCCGTCAAACTCAATTCGCTGAGTTTGAACATGCCATCCACCAAGCAGACCAAAATGGAGAAGTCTTGACAAGTGATTTCCTCAATAAACTCTACGCTGACCTGAACCAAGAGTACTATGGACTCAGCAAGGAAGACAATCCTCAGATCCAATACGAGTGGGCACGCATTCCGCATTTCTACTATAACTACTATGTTTATCAGTATTCAACAGGTTTTGCAGCAGCTTCAGCCTTGGCTGAGAAGATTGTCCATGGTAGTCAAGAAGATCGTGACCGCTATATCGACTACCTCAAGGCAGGTAAATCTGACTATCCACTCAATGTCATGAGAAAAGCAGGAGTGGATATGGAGAAGGAAGACTATCTCAACGATGCCTTTGCAGTCTTTGAACGTCGCTTGAACGAGTTTGAAGCCCTTGTTGAAAAATTGGGACTAGCTTAAGATGGTAGAGTCTTATAGTAAAAATGCCAATCACAATATGCGTCGTCCCGTCGTCAAGGAAGAAATCGTAGAACTCATGCGCCAGCGTCAAAAGCAGGTGACAGGCTCCCTGAAAGAATTGGAGACCTTCGCTCGTAAGGAAAACATTCCCATTATTCCCCATGAAACGGTCGTGTATTTTCGATTTCTCATGGAGACCATACAGCCTAAGAATATTTTGGAAATTGGAACGGCAATTGGCTTTTCTGCCCTCCTGATGGCGGAACATGCGCCAAATGCCAAGATTACAACCATTGACCGTAATCCTGAGATGATTGGTTTTGCCAAGGAAAACTTTGCCCAATTTGACAGTCGTCAGCAAATCACCTTACTTGAAGGTGATGCTGTTGATGTTTTATCTATTTTGACAGAAACATATGATTTTGTCTTTATGGATTCGGCCAAGTCAAAGTATATCGTCTTTCTGCCTGAAATCCTCAAGCACTTGGAAGTTGGTGGAGTGGTGGTCTTGGATGATATTTTCCAAGGAGGAGATGTTGCCAAGGACATCATGGAAGTTCGCCGTGGTCAACGCACCATTTATCGAGGTTTGCAAAGACTTTTCGACGCAACTTTGGACAATCCAGGTCTAACAGCAACTCTAGTTCCACTTGGGGACGGCATTCTCATGCTACGAAAGAATCTAGCAGAAGTAGAGCTTCCTGAGAGCGAATGATTTTCAGAAAAATTTAAGAAATTATAGTAAAATAGATAAGGTAACACTTACCGTAAAAGGAGTAAAAATGAAGAAAAAACTTATGGCAGGAGCCATCACACTTTTATCAGTAGCAACACTTGCAGCTTGTTCAAACAGTTCTGAAGGAAAAGATTTGATCAGCATGAAGGGCGATGTGATTACAGAGCATCAATTCTTTGAAGAAGTAAAGAACAATCCAACTGCGCAACAAGTCTTGCTCAATATGACCATCCAAAAAGTATTTGAACAACAATATGGATCAGAAGTAACGGATAAAGATGTGGATGACGCCGTTGCTGAAGAGCAAAAGAAATACGGCGATAGCTACAACAGCGTGCTTCAACGTGCAGGTATGACACCTGAGACTCGTAAAGCTCAAATCCGTACTAGCAAATTGGTTGAATTGGCGGTTAAGAAGGCCGCTGAGAGCGAATTGACAGACGAAGCCTACCAAAAGGCTTTCGAAGCGTACACACCAGATGTAACTGCTCAAATTATCCGTATGGACAATGAAGACAAGGCAAAAGAAGTGCTTGAAAAAGCTAAAGCAGAAGGTGCAGATTTTGCTCAGTTGGCAAAAGACAACTCTAACGACGACAAAACAAAAGAAAATGGTGGAGAAATCACTTTTGACTCTGCTTCTACAGAACTTCCAGAGCAAGTCAAGAAAGCAGCCTTTGCCTTGGATGTGAACGGGGTTTCTGATGTGATTACAGCTACTGGAACACAAGCCTACAGCAGTCAGTTCTACATCATCAAAGTAACGAAGAAAACAGAAAAATCTTCTAATATAGAGGATTACAAAGAAAAATTGAAGACTATCATCTTGACTCAAAAACAAAATGATTCAGCCTTTGTTCAAGGAGTAATTGGTAAAGAATTGCAAGCAGCAAACATCAAGGTTAAAGACCAAGCCTTCCAAAACATCTTCACCCAATACATCGGTGGTGGTGACTCAAGCTCAAGCAGCAGCTCTTCATCTAACTAAGAAAGCAAAAAACAAATCTCAAAAGAGATTTGTTTTTTTATACCTGATACTAGAAAATGAGTAAAATTCGAAGGATTAAAGGATAAGAGTTTTTTTCTTTCTGAAAAAGTGGTATAATAGCAATCAAAACTAGAAAATAAAACGGAATTGGGAACAGAAGCGTCTGTTCCTATTAGAGTGGTGAAATATGAAAATTAGTAAAAGGCACCTACTAAACTATTCCATTTTGATTCCTTACTTCCTTTTATCGATTTTGGGGCTGATTGTGGTGTACTCGACAACGAGTGCAACCTTGATTGAAGAAGGAAAAAGCGCCTTTCAATTGGTGCGTAACCAGGGGATCTTCTGGATAGCTAGTTTGATTCTGATTGCCTTAATCTATAAATTAAAATTAGGTTTCCTAAGAAACGGTCGTCTCATCTTTATCGTAATGATTGTGGAGATGGTTCTTTTAGCTCTGGCGCGACTGGTCGGAACACCTGTCAATGGAGCATACGGATGGATCTCTGTAGGACCTGTAACGATTCAGCCTGCGGAGTACCTTAAGATTATCATCATCTGGTACCTAGCACATCGATTTTCAAAACAACAAGATGAGATTGCGGTTTATGACTTCCAGGTTTTGACACAGAATCAGTGGCTACCTCGAGCTTTTAACGACTGGCGTTTTGTTCTGCTGGTTCTTATTGGTAGTTTGGGGATTTTCCCAGACTTGGGAAATGCGACCATCTTGGTCTTGGTGGCGCTCATCATGTATACGGTTAGTGGGATCGCCTATCGTTGGTTCTCGACCATTCTAGCTCTCTTGGCAGGGAGCTCAATGTTAGTCTTGTCTGTCATTCGCTTTGTTGGGGTTGAAAAGTTCTCTCAAATTCCTGTATTTGGTTACGTTGCTAAACGTTTTAGTGCCTTCTTTAATCCCTTTAATGACTTGGCAGGTGCAGGACACCAGCTCGCAAATTCCTACTATGCAATGGTAAATGGTGGCTGGTTCGGACTGGGACTGGGGAATTCTATCGAGAAGCGTGGTTATCTGCCAGAAGCCCATACGGATTTCGTCTTTTCGATTGTCATCGAGGAGTTTGGATTCGTAGGAGCCAGTATGATTTTGGCTTTACTCTTCTTCTTGATTTTGCGAATCATCTTGGTTGGTATTCGAGCAAAGGACCCCTTTAACTCTATGGTTGCTATTGGTGTCGGAGGAATGATCCTTGTTCAGGTCTTTGTCAATATTGGTGGGATTTCAGGATTGATTCCTTCTACAGGGGTAACCTTCCCCTTCCTTTCACAAGGTGGGAACAGTCTATTGGTATTATCCGTGGCCATCGCGCTTGTACTGAACATTGATGCAAGTGAAAAACGTGCCAAACTTATCAGAGAATACGAGAATCAAACCGATGAAAATCTGTAAGGATTGAATGGAAAGGAAAGTATATGTCTCTTCAAAAATTAGAAAACTATAGTAATAAAGCAGTCGTCCAAGAAGAAGTCTTGATTCTGACTGAGCTATTAGAAGATATCACAAAAAATATGCTAGCGCCTGAAACCTTTGAAAAGATTATCCAGTTGAAGGAATTATCAACTAGCGAGAATTATCAAGGGCTCAATGACCTAGTGACCAGTCTTTCGAATGAAGAAATGATTTACATTTCACGCTATTTCTCTATCCTTCCACTTTTGATTAATATCTCTGAGGATGTGGATTTGGCCTATGAAATCAATCACCAAAACAATGTGGATCAAGATTATTTAGGAAAACTATCTACAACGATTAAGATGGTAGCTGAAAAAGAAAATGCAGTCGAAATTTTAGAAAAGTTAAATGTCGTTCCTGTCTTGACCGCCCATCCAACGCAAGTACAACGCAAGAGTATGCTGGATTTGACCAACCATATCCATACGCTTTTGCGCAAGTACCGTGATGTCAAACTCGGTTTGATTAATAAAGAAAAATGGCACACAGATCTCCGTCGTTACATTGAAATTATCATGCAAACGGACATGATTCGTGAGAAGAAATTGAAAGTAACCAACGAAATCACCAACGTGATGGAGTATTACCAAAGTTCTTTCCTGAATGCTGTTCCGCGTTTGACGGCTGAGTATAAAAAATTAGCTAAAGAACAAGGTATCGAGCTCCAACATCCAAAACCGATTACTATGGGGATGTGGATCGGAGGAGACCGTGATGGAAATCCTTTCGTAACAGCGGAAACCCTCAACAAATCAGCCTTGACTCAGTGCGAAGTCATCATGAACTACTATGATGAAAAGATTTATAATCTTTATCGTGAGTTTTCACTGTCAACCAGCATCGTGAATGTCAGCGACAAGGTCCGTGAGATGGCACTGAAGTCACAAGATAACTCCATTTACCGTGAAAAAGAACTCTATCGTCGTGCTCTTTTTGACATCCAAGCTAAGATGCAGGCTACCAAGGCTTATCTCATTGAAGACAAGGATCTTCAGCCAAGATATGCCACTGCAGATGAATTCTATCAAGATTTGTTGGCCATTCGCGATTCTCTCCTTGAAAACAAAGGGGAATACCTGATTTCTGGAGAATTTGTCGAATTGATGCAAGCTGTTGAAATCTTTGGTTTCTATCTTGCTTCTATTGATATGCGCCAAGATTCTAGTGTTCATGAAGCTTGTGTGGCAGAATTGTTAGCATCCGCAGGAATCAACGACCACTATAGCGATCTGTCTGAAGACGAAAAATGTGCCCTCCTCTTAAAAGAGTTGGAAGAAGATCCTCGTATCCTCTCAGCGACTCATGCTGAAAAGTCAGAACTGCTTGAAAAAGAACTCTCTATCTTTAAAACTGCGCGCAAGTTGAAGGATAAACTGGGTGAAAATGTTATTCGTCAAACCATCATTTCTCATGCAACCAGTGTATCCGATATGTTAGAGCTAGCCATTATGCTTAAGGAAGTCGGCTTGGTGGATGCCCAAAAAGCCCGCGTTCAGATTGTTCCTCTCTTTGAAACGATTGAAGATTTGGATCACTCAGAAGAAACCATGAGAAGATATTTCTCTCTTCCTTTGGCTAAAAAATGGATTGCTTCAAAAGACAACTACCAAGAAATCATGCTTGGCTATTCTGATAGTAACAAGGACGGAGGATACCTGTCATCATGTTGGACTCTCTATAAAGCGCAACAACAACTGACTGCTATTGGAGATGAATTTGGCGTTAAGGTCACTTTCTTCCACGGTCGTGGTGGTACTGTGGGTCGTGGTGGTGGACCAACTTATGAAGCTATCACATCTCAACCACTCAAGTCTATCAAGGACCGTATCCGTCTGACTGAGCAGGGAGAAGTCATTGGAAACAAATACGGTAACAAAGACGCTGCTTATTACAACCTTGAAATGTTGGTTTCTGCAGCCATTAACCGTATGATTACCAAGAAGAAGAGTGATACCAATACGTCAAATCGTTACGAAGCTATTATGGATCAAGTAGTGGACCGTAGCTACGATATCTATCGTGATTTGGTCTTTGGAAATGAACATTTCTATGACTATTTCTTTGAATCAAGTCCAATCAAGGCTATTTCAAGCTTCAATATCGGTTCGCGTCCAGCAGCTCGTAAGACCATCACTGAAATTGGCGGTTTGCGTGCCATTCCTTGGGTCTTCTCATGGTCACAAAGTCGTGTCATGTTCCCTGGGTGGTATGGTGTGGGATCCAGCTTTAAAGAGTTTATTGATCAAGATCCAAAGAATATCGAGTTCCTTCGTGATATGTACCAAAACTGGCCTTTCTTCCAATCTCTTCTTTCCAATGTGGACATGGTCTTATCTAAGTCTAACATGAACATTGCTTTTGAATATGCCAAGCTCTGTGAAGACGAAGAAGTACAAGCTATCTACTACACTATTTTAGATGAATGGCAGTTGACTAAGGACGTTATTTTAGCTATCGAAGGTTATGACGAACTCTTGGCAGAAAACTCTTACCTAAAAGACAGTCTAAACTATCGTATGCCTTACTTTAATATCCTGAACTACATCCAGTTGGAGTTGATCAAACGTCAACGTCGCGGCGAATTGTCGGCTGACGAAGAAAAACTGATTCATACAACTATTAACGGAATTGCAACTGGTTTACGTAATTCTGGCTGATATTCTACAAACTTCCTCTTTTTTCAAGGGGAAGTTTTTGAATTGTTTAAAAAATTCTAAAAATAAGCTTGACAAGTAGTTGAAAAATGATATAATTTAAACATTCAGAAAGTAATCATGCTCATTTTTTAGAGAGTCTGTGGTTGGTGAAAGCAGATAGATGAAAGTGATGAAATTGGGCTGAATGTACTTAAGAATTTGAAATCATAAAAATTCGGTGAGCACACCTTACAGTGCAACTCGTTATTGCGAGAAAGAGCGATAGGGATATTCCCTATAATTGAGGTGGTACCGCGCATCGACGTCCTCACACAAGTTTTTTGTGTGAGGACTTTTTCTATGGGGAGGAAAGATATTGGAATTTAAACGATGGCATCGCTTGATGATGTGATTTAAAAAGTTAAGGTAAAAGAATTAAGGAGAAAGAAAAATGAAAAATAAACGTTTGATTGGAATTGTCGCTGGATTAGCAGTATTGGTGGTGGCTAGCTTGATTTATTCATCAATGAACAAGCCAGCAGCTAAGGAAGAGCAAAAGGTCGCTAAGGTTGGTGTCCTTCAATTTGTTAGTCACCCATCCTTGGACTTGATTTACCAAGGGATTCAAGATGGACTAGCTGAAGAAGGCTATAAGGACGACCAGGTAAAAATCGACTTTATGAACTCTGAAGGAGATCAGAGCAAGGTTGCAACCATGAGTAAACAATTGGTAGCAAATGGAAACGACGTTGTTGTTGGGATTGCGACACCAGCTGCTCAAGGACTTGCTAGTGCTACAAAAGACCTACCTGTTATCATGGCTGCTATTACAGACCCAATCGGTGCTAACTTGGTCAAAGATTTGAAAAAACCAGGTGGCAACATCACAGGGGTATCAGACCACAACCCTGCTGAACAACAAGTGGAATTGATTAAAACTTTGACACCAAATGTCAAAACAATCGGTGCTCTTTACTCAAGTAGCGAAGATAACTCAAAAACACAGGTAGAAGAATTCAAGGCTTATGCTGAAAAAGCAGGTTTGACAGTCGAAACCTTTGCCGTTCCATCAACAAATGAAATTGCTTCAACAGTTAATGTCATGACAAGTAAGGTTGATGCGATTTGGGTTCCAATTGACAACACCATCGCATCAGCATTCTCAACAGTTGTTTCAAGTAACCAAACAGCTAAAAAGCCAATCTACCCAAGTGCCACTGCCATGGTAGAAGCAGGTGGATTAGCATCTGTAGTAGTTGACCAACACGATCTTGGAGTGGCTACTGGTAAAATGATTGCCAAAGTTTTGAAAGGTGAAAAACCAGCTGATACGCCAGTTAATGTCTTTTCAACTGGTAAGTCAGTGATTAACAAAAAACTAGCGCAGGAACTTGGTATCACTATTCCTGAATCTGTTCTAAAAGAAGCAGGACAAGTGATTGAATAAAGATAAAGGAGGAGTTGGGGACATCTCCTCCCATTTTTACTAAAGAAAGAAATGAGTGAAAGATTATGATAGTATCCATTATTTCTCAGGGGATGGTCTGGGCGATTTTAGGTTTGGGAATCTTTATGACTTTTCGAATTTTGAATTTCCCTGATATGACTACTGAAGGTTCTTTTCCTCTTGGGGGAGCAGTAGCTGTAACCTTGATAACACAGGGAGTCAACCCATTTTTAGCAACCCTAGCTGCAGTAGGAGCGGGCTGTCTAGCTGGAATGGCGACAGGTCTCTTATATACCAAAGGAAAAATCCCAACCCTCTTATCAGGGATTCTGGTCATGACTTCCTGCCATTCCATCATGCTCATGATTATGGGGCGTGCCAATCTGGGGCTTCTTGGAACTAAACAAATTCAGGATGTCTTGCCTTTCGATTCAGATCTTAACCAACTCCTGACTGGATTAATCTTTGTGGCTCTTGTTATTGGTCTCATGCTCTTTTTCCTAGATACTAAACTAGGTCAAGCCTACATCGCTACAGGTGACAATCCCGATATGGCTCGTAGCTTTGGTATCAATACGGGTCGTATGGAACTCATGGGCTTGGTTCTCTCAAATGGAATCATCGCACTTGCAGGAGCCTTAATTGCTCAACAAGAAGGATACGCGGATGTTTCTCGAGGAATCGGCGTGATTGTCGTAGGGCTTGCTAGCTTGATTATTGGTGAGGTTTTGTTCAAGAGTTTGACCTTGGCAGAGCGACTCATGACCATCGTTGTAGGGTCTATTGCTTATCAGTTCCTCGTTTGGGGAGTGATTGCTCTTGGGTTTAATACAAGTTATCTTCGTTTGTACAGCGCCTTGATTTTGGCAGTTTGCCTTATGATTCCAACCTTCAAAAGCAAATACCTGAAAGGAGTCAAGTTTAGCAAATGACAGCAATTGTAGAATTAAAAAATGCTACCAAAGTCATTACGAATGGCTTTGATGAGGAAAAAATCATTCTGAATGATGTTTCTCTTGAAATTTTCGAACATGATTTTATTACCATCTTAGGGGGAAATGGAGCAGGGAAGTCAACGCTTTTTAACACGATTGCAGGTACCTTACCTTTAACAAGTGGAAGTATCCGTATCATGGGCGAGGACGTGACGCATTTTTCACCTGAAAAGCGGGCTAAGTACTTGTCTCGTGTCTTTCAGGATCCTAAGATGGGTACGGCTCCCCGTATGACGGTGGCGGAAAATCTCTTGATTGCCAAGTTTCGTGGTGAGAAGAGAGGACTCCTTCCTAGAAGACTTTCAAGCCATCGGGAAGAGTTTCAGACAACTATTGAAAAAGTGGGAAATGGTCTTGAGAAACATCTGGACACTTCGATTGAGTTTCTATCAGGCGGTCAACGCCAGGCCTTGAGTCTCTTGATGGCAACCTTGAAGCGGCCAGAGTTGCTCTTGTTGGATGAACACACAGCGGCTCTTGACCCAAAGACCAGTGTTGCCTTGATGGAATTAACAGATGACTTTGTCAGCAAGGATCATCTAACAGCCTTGATGATTACCCACCATATGGAGGATGCGTTGAAGTATGGAAATCGTCTGATTGTCATGAAGGAAGGTCGTATCATCCAAGACCTCAATAAAGAAGAAAAAGCTCAGATGAAAATTTCAGACTACTATCAATTATTTGAATAGATGAGTGAAGTAATCATCAAAAAATAGTGAAAATTAACTCAGAAACATGGAAGTGTTTCTGAGTTTTTTATCTCCTCTTTCTATCTAGAAAAATAAGGCAAAGAGAATTACGGAAAGCGTATGAAATGGTTTACTTTTTTTCAGAAATAAGCTATACTAGTTTACGTGAAACTATGATAAGATGGAGGTATTGTGTATGGTTGACAAGCAAGTCATTGAAGAAATCAAAAACAATGCCAACATTGTGGAAGTCATAGGTGATGTGATTTCTTTACAGAAGGCTGGACGGAACTATTTAGGGCTCTGTCCTTTTCATGGTGAAAAGACCCCCTCTTTCAACGTTGTGGAAGACAAGCAGTTTTATCACTGTTTTGGATGTGGTCGTTCAGGAGATGTCTTTAAGTTCATCGAAGAATACCAAGGCGTGTCCTTCATGGAAGCCGTTCAGCTCTTAGGAGAGCGCGTCGGTATTCAACTAGCCATGCCTGTCCAGTCTCGTCCTCAACAGGCTTCGCCTCATCAAGCTTTATATGACATGCATGAAGAAGCTGCCCGTTTTTATCATGCCATCCTCATGACGACAAAGATGGGAGAAGAAGCAAGGGCTTATCTCTACAAACGCGGATTGACAGACGATGTTCTGAAGCACTTCCAGATTGGACTAGCTCCAGCAGAGAGAACTTATCTCTATCAACGTTTGGCTGACAAGTTTGAGGAAAAGGATTTATTGGATTCGGGCTTGTTTTATCTGTCAGATGGTAATCAATTTTATGATACTTTTTTTGGACGGATCATCTTTCCTTTGACCAATGACAAGGGACAGGTTATTGCATTTTCAGGTCGTATCTGGCAAGAAACGGACAGTCAGACTGCCAAATATAAAAATAGTCGCTCGACTGCAATTTTTAACAAGAGCTACGAATTGTATCATTTGGACAAGGCAAAAAAAGGAACAGGTAAGATTACAGAGCTCTATCTGATGGAAGGCTTCATGGATGTGATCGCAGCCTACCGTGCTGGTATAGAAAATGCTGTGGCTTCCATGGGAACAGCCTTAAGCAAGGAGCATGTTGACCACCTCAAACGCTTTACCAAAAAAATTGTTCTCAGCTATGATGGTGACAAGGCAGGGCAGGCAGCAACAGCCAAGGCTCTAGAGGAATTAAAAGACTTCTCGGTGGAGGTTGTTCGAGTACCTGATGCCATGGACCCAGATGAGTATTTGCAAAAGAATTCTGCTGAAGACCTGGCTTACCTTTTAACCAAGACACGAATCAGTCCCATAGAGTTCTATATTCACCAGCTCAAGCCGGAAAATAGTGATAACTTGCAGGCGCAAATTGAGTTCATTGAAAAGATTGCGCCCCTAATCGCCAAAGAAAAGTCTATCACTGCCCAGAATTCTTATATCCACATTCTGGCGGATAATCTACCTTCCTTTGATTACCAACAGGTGGAGCAGATTGTAAATGAAAGTCGAATTGTTCAGCGGCAGGAAAGAGTCAAAGAGGAGCAACCTCCAGCAGTGATTAGTATACCTGTAACGCGACAATTGACAGCAGTCATGAGAGCAGAGGCTCATCTCCTCTATAGGATGGCTGAGAATCCAGTTGTTCTAAATGACTACAGATTAAGAGAAGATTTTTTCTTTGATACCCCAGAATTTCAGATTCTTTACGAATTATTAAGTGAGCAGGGAGAAATCGGCTCAGAGGAGCTTTCTCATCAGACACCTGAGGTTGAAAATGCTTGGTACCACGTGCTTAGCTTGGATTTGCCAGCTGAGATGTCGCCTCAAGAGCTAGCGGAAGTCGAAGCGACTCGAAACCGTGCCCTCCTCAGCAAGGACAACTTAAGAATTAAAAAGAAAGTGCAGGAAGCTAGTCATGTAGGAGATACAGACACAGCCTTGGAAGAATTGCAACGATTGATTTCCCAAAAGAGAAGAATGGAGTAATAATGGCAACAAAACAAAAAGAAGTAACCACATTTGATGTGCAAGTAGCGGACTTTATCCGTAACCACAAAAAAACAGGAACAGCAACAGATGATGAAATCAATTCAAGTCTGGTTATTCCTTTCACCCTCGATGCAGACGGCATTGAAGACCTTTTGCAACGGATTCAGGATGCTGGAATTTCTATCACAGACAACGAAGGAAATCCAAGCGCGCGTGTGCTTAGTGCAGAAGAAGAACCAGAACTCAGTGATGAGGACTTGATTGGCTCAACTTCTGCCAAGGTTAATGACCCAGTCCGTATGTATTTGAAGGAAATCGGGGTCGTTCCTCTCTTGACCAACGAAGAGGAAAAAGAATTGGCTCTAGCAGTTGAGGCTGGTGATATTGAAGCCAAACAACGTCTTGCAGAAGCCAACCTTCGTTTGGTGGTTTCGATTGCTAAGCGCTACGTAGGGCGTGGCATGCAGTTTCTGGATTTGATCCAAGAAGGAAACATGGGCTTGATGAAGGCTGTTGACAAGTTTGACTATTCAAAAGGATTTAAGTTTTCTACGTATGCAACTTGGTGGATTCGTCAGGCAATCACTCGTGCCATCGCTGACCAGGCCCGTACTATTCGTATCCCTGTCCACATGGTAGAAACCATTAACAAGCTTGTCCGTGAACAGCGTAATCTCCTTCAAGAATTGGGGCAAGATCCAACTCCTGAACAAATCGCTGAGCGTATGGATATGACACCTGACAAGGTCCGTGAAATCCTAAAAATCGCCCAAGAACCTGTATCACTTGAAACACCGATTGGAGAAGAGGACGATAGCCATCTTGGGGACTTTATCGAAGACGAAGTGATTGAAAATCCAGTAGACTACACAACTCGCATCGTTTTGCGCGAGCAGTTGGATGAGGTTTTGGATACTCTCACAGACCGTGAAGAAAACGTCTTGCGCTTGCGTTTCGGTTTGGACGATGGGAAAATGCGCACTCTTGAAGATGTTGGTAAAGTCTTTAACGTGACTCGTGAGCGTATCCGTCAGATCGAGGCCAAGGCTTTGAGAAAATTGCGTCAACCAAGTCGCAGCAAACCCCTTCGTGATTTTATTGAAGACTAGGAGTGAGGAATAACATGGCTTATACAGAAGAGCAAATCGAAAATATCAAAACACGCATTTTAAACGCCTTGGAAGAAGTCATCGACCCTGAGTTGGGGATTGATATTGTCAACCTAGGTTTAATTTATGAAATTCGTTTTGATGGTGAAACAGGTCACACTGAAATTGATATGACCTTGACAACTATGGGTTGCCCACTGGCTGACCTTTTGACAGACCAGATACACGATGCGATGACAGATGTGCCTGAGGTAACTAATACCGAAGTTAAATTGGTCTGGTATCCAGCTTGGACAGTTGAAAAAATGAGCCGATACGCGCGTATCGCCCTAGGAATTAAATAAAGACTAAGAAAAATGCGAGAGACGATTGGAAAATAGGGTAATTTTATCCTTTTTCCTTTGGTCTCTTCTTTCTTTTGCTGATTTTCTGGAAATAAAATGGTATAATGGAAGGTATGGAAAACGAAAAATTGCGTATTAATATGCTAAGTTCAAGTGAAAAAGTAGCTGGTCAAGGAGTGTCAGGAGCTTATCGAGAATTGGTTAGTCTCCTTCACCGTGATGCCAAAGACCAGTTGATTGTTACAGAGAATCTTCCTGTAGAAGCGGATGTAACTCACTTTCATACCATTGATTTCCCCTATTATTTATCCACTTTCCAAAAGAAACGCTCTGGGAGAAAAATTGGCTATGTGCATTTTTTGCCTGATACGCTTGAGGGGAGTTTGAAGATTCCATTTTTCCTAAAAGGAATTGTCAAACGCTATGTTTTTTCCTTTTACAACCGAATGGAACACTTGGTGGTGGTCAATCCCATGTTTATCGAGGATTTAGTGGCTGCTGGTATTCCGCGTGAAAAAGTAACTTATATACCAAACTTTGTAAATAAGGAAAAATGGCATCCGCTGCCAGCTGACCAAGTAGCTAAACTTCGTCAGGAAATGGATTTAACTGAGGATCAGTTTGTTGTTGTCGGTGCGGGTCAGGTTCAGAAACGTAAAGGGATTGATGATTTTATCCGTCTTGCTGAAGAATTGCCAGAAATTACCTTTATCTGGGCAGGTGGTTTTTCATTTGGTGGGATGACAGATGGTTATGAGCGCTACAAGAAGATTATGGATAATCCACCTGAAAATCTTATTTTCCCCGGAATTGTGTCACCGGAACGGATGAGGGAACTTTACGCTATGGCGGATCTATTCTTGCTACCAAGTTACAATGAATTATTCCCTATGACTATCTTAGAGGCCGCTAGTTGCGAGGCTCCGATTATGTTAAGGGACTTGGATCTGTATAAGGTTATTCTTGATGGGAATTATCGTGCTACAAGTGATGTTTCCGAGATGAGAGAAGCTATTCTCGAATACAAAGATCATCCTGAAAAGTTGAAAGACTTGAAAGAAAAATCTCGCGAGATTTCCAAAGAGTACTCTGAGGAGCATTTGTTGGAAATCTGGTTAAAATTTTATCGAGAACAGGCTGCTTTGGGCAAAAAGTGAGGTAATTTATGCGAATTGGTTTATTTACAGATACCTATTTCCCTCAGGTTTCCGGGGTCGCGACTAGTATTCGGACTTTGAAAACTGAGCTTGAAAAGCAGGGGCATGCAGTTTTTATCTTTACAACAACTGATAAAGACGTGAACCGATACGAAGATTGGCAAATTATTCGCATTCCGAGTGTCCCTTTCTTTGCATTTAAGGATCGACGATTTGCCTACCGAGGTTTTACAAAGGCGCTTGAAATTGCCAAGCAGTATCAACTCGATATCATTCATACCCAGACAGAATTTTCTCTTGGTTTGTTAGGGATTTGGATTGCGAGAGAATTGAAAATTCCAGTTATTCATACCTACCATACCCAGTATGAAGACTATGTGCATTACATTGCTAAGGGCATGCTAATTCGTCCGAGTATGGTAAAATATTTGGTGCGAGGCTTCCTTCATGATGTAGATGGCGTGATTTGCCCTAGTGAGATTGTTCGTGACCTTTTATCTAAATACAAAGTTAAGGTTGAAAAGCGTGTTATCCCAACTGGAATTGAGCTGGCTAAGTTTGAACGGCCTGAGATCAAAGAGGAAAACTTACAAGAGCTTCGTTCGAAGTTAGGTATTCAGGAAGGCGAGAAGATGCTACTGAGCCTTTCGCGTATCTCTTTTGAGAAGAATATCCAAGCAGTCTTAGCTGCCTTTGCGCAGGTTTTGAAAGAAGAAGACAAGGTGAAGTTGGTTGTTGCTGGAGACGGGCCTTATCTGGACAGTCTGAAAGAACAAGCAGGGAAATTAAACATACAAAAACATGTGATTTTTACAGGTATGATTGCTCCAAGTGAGACAGCCTTGTACTATAAAGCAGCTGATTTCTTTATTTCAGCTTCCACTAGTGAAACCCAAGGATTGACTTATCTAGAAAGTCTAGCCAGTGGAACGCCTGTTATTGCTCATGGCAATCCCTATCTTGAAAATCTGATCAATGATAAAATGTTTGGGACCCTCTACTATGGAGAACGAGAGCTTGCAGGAGCTATCCTTGAAGCCTTGATCGCTACTCCTGATATGTCTGAACAAAAGTTAGCGGATAAGTTGTACGAGATTTCGGCTGAAAATTTTGGGAAACGAGTTCATGAGTTTTACCTTGATGCCATTATCTCAAATAACTTTGAACATGAGTTACATGATGGACAACCTGTCACTCAACGCTTTTTAAAAACGATTCTCTATCTACCTCAACAGGCTGTTACAAGCCCAGTAAAAGAATCCAAGCGTATTTTAAGAGCGTCTCGAAAACAATTGTCTAGCATCAGAGATTATTGGAGAGACGAATTCAAATAATAGAATAAGAGGAAGAAAAAATGAAAAAATTAATGAGAAGCGGGAAAGATCAAAAAATTGGTGGAGTATGCGCAGGAGTTGCTCATTATTTTGATATCGATCCAACAATTGTTCGTGTCATTTGGGCTGTTCTTGCATTTTGTTATGGGACAGGAGTCCTTGCTTATATCATTTTATGGTTGATTGCACCAGTTTCAACAGACTATTAAATTAGAATTATATAGAAAAAAGGAGAAGTTATGGCTTTTGGAGATAACGGAAAACGTAAAAAAACTTTGTTTGAAAAGGTGACACTTGTTGTCGTGCTCATCATGTTGTTTGTAACCCTTGCTGGTATCTTTGCAACTGCGCTTGGAGCTTTTAGTAGATTCTAAGCAAGCTACGAGGATAGAAACAATAACTAATGACTGGGTTCTCCCCAGCCTTTTTAAAGTGAGAAGAAAATATGAGTATGTTTTTAGATACAGCCAAGATTAAGGTCAAGGCTGGTAATGGTGGCGATGGCATGGTTGCCTTTCGCCGTGAAAAATATGTCCCTAATGGCGGTCCTTGGGGTGGTGATGGTGGACGTGGAGGTAACGTTGTTTTCGTGGTAGACGAAGGCTTACGTACCTTGATGGATTTCCGCTATAACCGTCATTTCAAGGCTGATTCCGGTGAAAAAGGAATGACCAAAGGAATGCACGGACGTGGTGCAGAAGATCTTCGTGTTCGCGTACCACAGGGGACTACTGTACGTGATGCGGAAACAGGTAAAGTCATTACAGACTTGATTGAACATGGTCAAGAGTTTATCGTGGCTCATGGCGGTCGAGGTGGTCGTGGAAATATCCGTTTTGCCACTCCAAAAAATCCTGCACCTGAAATCTCTGAGAATGGAGAACCAGGTCAAGAACGTGAGTTGCAACTGGAATTGAAAATCCTAGCGGATGTTGGCTTGGTCGGTTTCCCATCTGTTGGAAAGTCAACTTTGCTTAGTGTCATCACTTCAGCTAAGCCCAAAATCGGTGCTTACCACTTTACGACGATTGTCCCTAATCTAGGTATGGTTCGTACGCAGTCAGGTGAATCTTTTGCAGTAGCAGATCTTCCAGGTTTGATTGAAGGGGCTAGTCAAGGTGTTGGTCTTGGAACCCAGTTTCTCCGTCATATCGAACGCACTCGAGTTATCCTCCATATCATCGATATGTCGGCTAGTGAAGGACGTGATCCTTATGAGGATTACCTTGCTATCAATAAGGAATTGGAATCCTATAACCTTCGTCTCATGGAACGTCCGCAGATCATTGTGGCCAACAAGATGGATATGCCTGAAAGTCAGGAAAATCTTAAAACTTTCAAGGAAAAGTTGGCAGCAAACTACGACGAGTTTGAGGAACTTCCAGCCATCTTCCCAATTTCTGGATTGACCAAGCAAGGGTTGGCAACTCTTTTGGATGCGACAGCTGAATTGTTAGACAAGACTCCAGAATTCCCGATCTATGATGAATCCGATATGGAAGAAGAGGCTTACTATGGCTTTGACGAGGAAGAAAAGGCCTTTGAGATTAGTCGTGATGATGATGCGACATGGGTACTTTCTGGTGAAAAACTCATGAAACTCTTTAACATGACCAACTTTGACCGTGACGAATCGGTCATGAAGTTTGCCCGTCAGCTTCGTGGTATGGGTGTTGACGAAGCCCTTCGTGCACGTGGAGCCAAAGATGGTGATTTGGTTCGCATCGGTAAATTTGAGTTTGAATTTGTAGACTAGGAGATTGATATGGGAGATAAACCGATATCATTCCGAGATGCAGATGGAAATTTTGTTTCTGCAGCAGATGTGTGGAATGAAAAGAAACTAGAAGAATTGTTTAATCGTCTCAATCCAAAACGTGCTCTTCGATTGGCACGTACAAAGAAAGAAGAAACACAGTCAAAGAAATAAAAAATTCCCGTGATCTTTTAATCACGGGATTTGTTTTATTCACTAAAGAAAAATGGTGGCGCATATTTTTTAAGACTCTCAAAACAAGCCTGCGCTTTTGCAGCATCTTCACAGATAATCATGCAGACATCATCACCACAAAGGGTTGCAACGATATCTGGAAAGGCCAAGGAATCAATTACAGATCCAAACGATTGGGCTAAACCGGGTAAAGTTTTCAAAATAACTTGGTGTTGCACAGGACGCAGCATAACAAGAGCGTCTTCCATATAGTTTTCAAGACGTTTTTCCCACTTGGAGATAGAGCCTGTATTTAGCACATAATAAGAATTATCCTCTTCGCGCACTTTTGAAAGGTTCATGGTTTTGATATCGCGTGATAAGGTAGCCTGAGTAACTTGGATATCATTTTCCGCTAACAAAGCTTGTAATTCAGCTTGAGTATGGATTTTGTTTTTTGAAACGAGGGCGCGGATAAGTTGGTGTCTGTGTTCTGATTTGTTCATAAAGTAAGTACTCCTTTTACAAGGTACAGTAGCGTGGACTGAACGAAAATGTCAGTCGGGGTGGTAGGCGGTATTGTCACGTATGATGATTTTAAAGTCAGTAGGATAAAGAACTAGATGGAGAGATTCTCCTTCTTTTAACTTGTCACTAGTTGCGTGCAGATAAACTGGGTAGCGATCCGTTTATCTACATTGATGTTCTTTAATGACAGTGAATCATTCAATTTGGGTAGCTTTTTGTCACGGCGTTTTGTGAATTTACTCTAAATGTAATTCACAGAGATTTCCAACATGTGGTGTAGTAGCGTGTATGATAAATGGTTACACATGTTGGTTAGAGGAAGTATCTTTTGTCCAAGTTCTATCTAGGGGCTTCTAAAATGCTTTTAGATGAACTGAATTTGATACAAAGTTTATGTTTGATTCGACTGTTCAAGTGGAAAACGTTGGTTATAGGAAGTTCAATGGTCAAATTCATTGACTTTTCCTTTGAATACTTCCATATTGAAAGTCTGGTAGATTATACCTTTTGACAAGGTAGGATAAGACTAGACTGTGCTAAATCAACAGTCAACTGATAGTCTGTATTATCTCGAATTGTAATCTCAAAGTCTGTGGTGTAGAGAACCAAACGGAGAGTATCTCCTTCTTTAAGTTTGTAGATAGTTGGTTGAAGCTCTAGCTTGAAGTCCATCCATTCATTTGGTTGGATTTCTTCAATCGTCAAGAGATTGGTTCGATTTTGAAGATTAAGGTAGCCTTTGGTGATGACACGTTGGGCACTTGGGTTGAATGGTAGTTCACAGAGATTTTCTAACATGTGGTAACGACCATTATCAATGGTTCTAGCACTTAAGACGGCTGGATAAGGCTGTAGATATTTCTTTTGTCCAAGTTCTAACAGTTGGGCTGATAATAAGCCCTTGTTCGTACTTGATTTGACACGAAGTTTTAGCTCTACTCGCCCATTTAAGTGAAGGTCTTGACTTACTGGAAGGTCAATGGTGATCTGATTGGCTTTTCCTTGGTAAAGTTCAGTGTTGAAGGTCTGGTAAGTCTTACCATAACGATCAAAATCTTTTTGATCATACTGGTTTTGAATCACTTTTTCTTCAGTTCCAAGTGAGAAGCTATGCAGTTCATCCTGTTTGCCAAAGTTATCAAGACCTTGCCATGTTTGCGGCGAAGTATTGTCTTGCCAGATGACAGTAGGAAGTTGATAGCTTGAGTCAAGTCCTAACAATTTCGTACTTAACAAGGCATTCATGGACTCGCGGAAGTCGATTGACTGCCAGTTGTTCATATAGACATGGGCACCATGATGGAAAAAGAGGTGCTTATTGATATGGCTAGGAAGGGCATGAAACATCTGGTAAACATGAAGAGGTTTGACATTCCAATCCTGGGAACCATGCGTAAAAACGACCTCAGCTTGAACCTTGTGAGCATTGAGCAGATAGTTGCGGTCATGCCAAAACTGATTGTAGTCACCAGTCTTGCGATCGAGTTTCTCTTTAACCTTTTCTAAGTCTGCTTGATGAGCTCCATTACCACGAATATAGTCACCAGCTTGGAGGTTGCGGGAGTAGGTCAGTTCAGCAAGTGAGTCAAAATCCTCACCTGGATAGCCCCCTGGGCTGGTCACTAGACCATTTTCACGATAGTAGTTGTACCAAGAGGAAATACCTGCTTCTGCGATGATCACTTCCAAGCCATCAACACCAGTGGTGGCGAGACCATTGGACATGGTACCTAGATAGGAAATACCTGTTGTTGCGACTTTGCCGTTTGACCAGTCAGCCTTGACTTGGCGCTTGCGCGTGTGGTCCGTGAAAGCACGGCAACGGCCATTAAGCCAGTCAATCACATTTTTATAGGCCTCAATCTGCTGGTAGTCACCATTGGTCATGAGACCTTGAGAATCTTTGGTTCCAACACCTGATACATAGAGATTGGCAAATCCACGTGGGAGGAAGTAGTCGTTGAGGGTATATGAGCTATTGATATGAGCTAGCTTTTCTTCAACTTCTGAGACGACTTCTGCTTGACCATGAGGTTCGACTAAATTCAGCTTAGGTTCCTCAAGTTCAATGGTGTGGGGCGGTTTGACCTCAAGCTCTTCTTCCATTTTGTAGAGAGCTTTGTCACTGGCTTTATCGTTGGTCCCTTGGTGATAAGGGCTGGCAGTCATGACTGAAGGAATCTGTCCATCATAACGCGGGCGAATAACGCTGACTTTGACTAAATCAGGGAGTCCGTCTTTATCAGTATCCACACGGCTCTCGACATACACGACTTCACGAATGACATCATGAGTAGAGAAGGTTGCCAAGCTCTTACCGTTAAAGTAGTGGTAGTGATTATCTTCTGAAATGAGTCCATCACTAACAAGCTGATCGATGAGCGTATTTCCTTTTTTCGTTCGCGTATTGAGTAACTGATAAAGATTTTCAATGAGATCTCCATAAACAATAGGAAAACCAGTTTCTTTACGAAACTGTTCGGCATCCTCAAAGTCAACAAGATAGCTAAATCCTAAAAGTTGAAAAACTACTGTGTAGAAAATCTCGGCAGTTAACTCACGATCTGACTGGAAAAAAGTTACTAAATCTGTTTCTTTATCCGCAGCCAAAGTCGATAAGGCATAATCCGTGTTAGAATAAGTGAAAAAACTCCAACGAATGAAGTCTTCAAACTGTCTTTTTAAGGACAGTTGGGGTGACAGCTTTAGACCAAGACCTTCTAATTCCTCAAATCGTTGAGAACTAGTGGTTGGTTGATAGCTGAATTGATTAAAACGCATGTTTCTCTCCTTTGAAAACAAACTAAATTTATTATATCAAAAAAGAGGGAAAAATGGAATAAATAAACTTAAATGAAATAAATTTCTTAAACCAGCATATCAATTTGGTGAGTTATTATAAAATACTGAATAAATTCCATAGAAGTAAGCCTTTTTCTAGAGTTTTTTATATGTAAAACTGCATATAACTCCTATCTTTATTATACTTCGTTTAGTATAAATATATCTAAATTTACATTTAAAACTATTATATAATATTAATTTTTCATTTCTTTCCTCGGAGAAATGAAGAATTTAACAGTAAGAAGAGAAGAAGTTTGTAACTGATGATATTGAAAAGAAAGTACAGAGTTGCTTCAATATCCAACTTAAAATGGTATAATAGTAGTAAAACGAAAGCAAGGAGGAGAAGAAATGATTGCACAGCTCGATACCAAGACTGTTTATAGTTTTATGGAAAGTGTGGTTTCGATTGAAAAATATGTACAAATGGCTAAAGAATACGGCTATTCTCACCTTGCTATCATGGATGTGGATAATCTCTATGGAGCCTATCATTTTCTAGAAGCAACTCGTAAGCATGGCATTCAACCTTTAATTGGTCTAGAAATGACCTTGGTCAAAGATGAGGAGAATCTCTCGCTACGTTTTCTAGCCTTATCCACTAAAGGTTATCAAGAGTTGATGAAGTTATCCACTTTAAAAATGACTGGACGGAAAAATTGGTCTGACTTCACCTCCCACCTCGAGGATGTTGCTATTATTGTTCCCTATTTTAATGGGGTCGAACAGCTGGATTTGGGGGTTGATTATTTTATCGGTGTTAGTCCAGATACTCCTCAAGAAGCCTTTACTAGGCCCATTCTTCCACTCTATCAAGTCAATTCTTTTGAAAAAGAAGATATTCAGGTTTTACAAATCTTGTCAGCAGTCAAGGACAATGTCAGTCTGAGAGAAGTGGATCTGCATTCACAACAAGGGATTTTTTTACCTGCCTCAGACTTGGAAGCACGGTTTAAAAATCGCTTCCCTCAGGCGCTTGCCAATCTCCAAGGTCTGATAGAGAATGTAAACTATCAAATCGACCCAAGTTTAAAACTTCCTCGCTTTAATCCTGAAAGACCAGCGGTCGAAGAACTTCGAGCGAGAGCCGAGCAAGGATTGAGTGACAAGGGGCTAACCTCAGCTATTTATCATGAGCGACTGAATGAGGAGTTAGCTGTGATTCATGATATGGGTTTTGATGATTATTTCCTTGTAGTTTGGGATTTGCTCCGTTTTGGACGTTCCCAAGGCTACTATATGGGTATGGGGCGTGGTTCTGCGGTTGGTAGTCTGGTGGCTTACTCACTGGATATTACAGGAATTGACCCGGTTGAAAAGAACTTGATTTTCGAGCGCTTTTTAAATCGTGAGCGCTACACCATGCCTGATATCGATATCGACATTCCTGACCTCTATAGGCCGGAGTTCATTCGCTATGTTCGTGATCGGTATGGTAGTCAACATGTGGCACAGATTGTTACCTATTCGACCTTTGGAGCAAAACAGGCAATTCGTGATGTTTTCAAACGTTATGGTGTTCCAGAGTACGAATTAACCAATATTACGAAAAAAATCAGTTTTCGAGATACGCTAACGACAGCCTATGAAAAGAATCTACAGTTTAGGCAGGTCATCAATAGCAAAATGGAATATCAAAAAGCTTTTGAGATTGCTCGAAAGATTGAAGGGTATCCTCGTCAGACCTCTATCCATGCAGCTGGGGTCGTTATGAGTGACCAAGACCTGACGGACTATATTCCGCTCAAATACGGTGAGGATATGCTGATCACCCAGTATGATGCTCATGGTGTCGAAGCTAATGGCCTTTTAAAAATGGATTTCCTAGGTCTGCGTAACCTAACTTTTGTCCAAAAAATGCAGGAATTATTGGCTGAGTCAGAAGGTATTCATCTGAGAATAGAGGATATTGATCTGGAAGACAAAGAAACTCTGGCCCTCTTTGCCGCTGGAAATACCAAGGGGATTTTCCAATTTGAACAACCTGGCGCCATTCGACTCTTGAAACGAGTTCAGCCGCAAGTCTTCGAAGAAGTGGTAGCCACAACCTCGCTGAACAGACCGGGGGCAAGTGATTATATTGATAATTTTGTCGCTCGTAAGCACGGCAAAGAAAAGGCGTCGGTGTTAGACCCAGCCCTGGAGGATATTCTCTCATCAACCTATGGTATTATGCTCTATCAAGAGCAGGTCATGCAGGTTGCTCAGCGATTTGGAGGCTTCAGTCTTGGTAAAGCCGACATTCTCAGACGGGCAATGGGTAAGAAAAATGCTAAAGAGATGCATTTGATGAAGGAAGATTTTATCACAGGAGCTATGAAACTTGGGCATACAGAAGAAAAGTCCAACCAAGTCTTTGCAGTGATGGAAAAGTTTGCAGGCTATGGATTTAATAGATCTCATGCCTATGCTTACTCAGCCCTGGCTTTCCAACTTGCTTATTTTAAAACTCATTATCCTGCTATTTTCTTTCAAGTTATGTTGAATTATTCGAGCAGTGATTACATTATAGATGCATTGCAGATGGGATTTGATGTAGCGCCTTTAGCCATCAACAGCATTCCCTACCATGATAAAATTACTCAGAAGAAAATCTATCTTGGATTGAAAGCCATTAAGGGCATGCCAAGAGATTTGTCTTACTGGATTATTGAAAATCGTCCCTTCTCAAGCATTGAAGATTTTGTCACACGTCTTCCCAAGAATTACAAGAAACTGTCGCTTTTGACTCCTTTGGTTGAACTAGGGCTTTTTGATGAATTTGACAAGAATCGCCAGAAAATCTTAGTCAACCTACCAAACTTATTTGTTTTTGTTGAGGAGTTAGGTGGACTCTTTGCGGATACAAACTATAGTTGGACTGAGGCTGATGATTTTACTGAGGCGGAGAAATTTTACAAGGAGCAGGAACTGATTGGGGTAGGTATCAGTGCTCATCCTTTACAAACACTTGCCAAACAGGCCCTATATCAGACAACCTCAATTGCTAATCTAACTGAGGGAGCTCAAGCGACTCTCCTAGTTGAAGTGCAAAAAATAAAAGTCATTCGAACTAAGAAAGGCGAGAGTATGGCCTTTCTACAGGTTCACGACAGTAAGTCTCGACTGGATGTGACTGTATTTTCAGATCAGTATCGAAAATTCGCTTCCATCTTATCTGAGGGTAAATTCTACTACATCAATGGCAAAGTTCAATCCCGAGATGGTCGTCTGCAAATGATTGCACAAGATTTGAAAGAAGCAGTGGCGGAACGATTCTGGATTCAAGTTAAAAATCATGAAAATGATAAAGAGATTTCAAATATTCTAGAACAATACAAAGGCCCAATCCCTGTCATTATCAGGTATGAAGAGGAACAAAAAACGGTTGTTTCTACTCAACATTTTGTAAAAAAAGATTCTGCTCTAGAGGAAAAATTAGAGGGAATTGCTATGAAAACGATTTATCGCTAAAAATACGGAAAATAGAAGAATTTTCCAATTAAATGTGGTATAATCAGTAAGAATGTTAAAAGAAAAAGGAGCATAACCAAATGAAACGTATTGCTGTTTTAACCAGTGGTGGAGACGCCCCTGGTATGAATGCTGCCATCCGTGCGGTAGTTCGCCAAGCAATCTCAGAAGGAATGGAAGTTTTTGGTATCTATGATGGATACGCAGGTATGGTTGCCGGTGAAATTTATCCACTTGATGCTGCTTCAGTAGGAGACATCATTTCTCGTGGTGGTACTTTCCTTCACTCTGCTCGTTACCCTGAGTTTGCACAACTTGAAGGCCAACTTAAAGGGATTGAGCAGTTGAAAAAACACGGTATCGAAGGAGTCGTAGTTATCGGTGGAGACGGTTCTTATCACGGAGCTATGCGCTTGACGGAGCATGGATTCCCTGCTATTGGGCTTCCAGGTACAATCGATAACGATATCGTAGGTACTGATTTCACAATTGGATTTGATACTGCAGTTACGACTGCAATGGATGCGATTGATAAGATTCGTGATACATCATCAAGTCACCGTCGTACTTTCGTTGTTGAAGTAATGGGACGTAACGCTGGTGATATCGCTCTTTGGGCTGGTATCGCAACTGGTGCTGATGAAATTATCATCCCTGAGGAAGGCTTCAAGATGGAAGATATCGTAGCTAGTATCAAAGCTGGTTATGAGCACGGTAAAAAACACAACATTATCGTTTTGGCAGAAGGTGTTATGTCAGCAGCTGAATTTGGTCAAAAACTAAAAGAAGCAGGAGACACTAGTGACCTTCGTGTAACAGAACTTGGTCACATCCAACGTGGTGGATCACCAACTGCGCGTGACCGTGTATTGGCATCACGTATGGGGGCACACGCTGTTAAACTCCTTAAACAAGGAATCGGTGGTGTCGCTGTTGGTATCCGTAACGAAAAAATGGTTGAGAATCCAATCCTTGGTACAGCAGAAGAAGGAGCTTTGTTTAGCTTAACTGCAGAAGGTAAGATTATTGTTAACAACCCTCATAAAGCTGATCTTGAACTTTCTGCTTTGAACAAGAGCTTGTCCTAATCAACTTTCATTAATTTGGTAACATGACCATAAAAGGTCGAATTATATAAAGGAGTCACAAAAATCATGAACAAACGTGTAAAAATCGTTGCAACTTTAGGTCCTGCGGTTGAAATCCGTGGTGGTAAAAAATTCGGTGAAGACGGATACTGGGGTGAAAAACTTGACGTTGAAGCTTCAGCTCAAAATATTGCTAAATTGATTGAAGCAGGAGCAAACACTTTCCGTTTCAACTTCTCACACGGTGACCACCAAGAACAAGGTGAGCGTATGGCAACTGTTAAACTTGCTGAAAAACTTGCAGGTAAAAAAGTTGGTTTCCTTCTTGATACTAAAGGACCAGAAATCCGTACTGAATTGTTCGAAGGTGAAGCAAAAGAGTACTCATACAAAACTGGTGAAAAAATCCGTGTTGCAACTAAACAAGGAATCAAATCAACTCGTGATGTGATTGCTTTGAACGTTGCTGGTGCCCTTGATATCTACGATGATGTTGAAGTTGGTCACCAAGTTTTGGTTGACGATGGTAAACTTGGTCTTCGTGTTTTCGCAAAAGACGATGCAACTCGTGAATTTGAAGTAGTCGTTGAAAATGACGGTATCATTGCTAAGCAGAAAGGTGTAAACATTCCTAACACTAAAATTCCTTTCCCAGCACTTGCTGAACGTGATAACGATGATATCCGTTTCGGTTTGGAACAAGGTATCAACTTCATCGCGATTTCATTCGTACGTACTGCAAAAGACGTCGACGAAGTTCGTGCAATCTGTGAAGAAACTGGTAATGGTCACGTTCAATTGTTTGCAAAAATCGAAAACCAACAAGGTATCGATAACTTGGATGAAATCATTGAAGCTGCTGACGGTATCATGATCGCTCGTGGTGACATGGGTATCGAAGTACCATTCGAAATGGTTCCAGTTTACCAAAAAATGATCATCACTAAAGTGAACGCAGCAGGTAAAGTTGTTATCACTGCAACAAACATGCTTGAAACAATGACTGAAAAACCACGTGCAACTCGTTCAGAAGTATCAGACGTATTTAACGCTGTTATCGACGGAACTGACGCAACAATGCTTTCAGGTGAGTCTGCGAACGGTAAATATCCACTTGAATCAGTAACAACAATGGCTACGATTGACAAGAATGCACAAACTCTTCTTAATGAATACGGTCGTTTGTCATCAGTTAACTTGGCACGTAATTCTAAGACTGAAGTTATGGCATCAGCTGTTAAAGATGCAACTAACTCAATGAATATCAAGTTGGTAGTTACCCTTACTAAAACTGGTCACACAGCTCGCTTGATTTCTAAATACCGTCCAAATGCTGATATCTTGGCTATCACTTTTGACGAATTGACTCAACGCGGTCTTATGCTGAACTGGGGTGTCATTCCAGTAACAACTGAACGTCCTTCAAATACTGACGATATGTTTGATCTTGCTGAAAAGATTGCAGTTGAACAAGGCTTGGTTGAATCTGGTGATGATATCGTTATCGTTGCTGGTGTGCCACTTGGTGAAGCTGTCCGTACAAACACAATGCGTATCCGTACAGTACGTTAATCTAACATTAAAACCTATCATTTCAGGCTGAAAAGCTTGAGTGATAGGTCTTTTTTTATCAAAATGAGATGGTATTTAGTAAATAGGAATGGGAAAAAACTGAAAATTATGGTATAATAGAATGAAAAGACCTTTTTAGTAAATTTTGAAAGAGTAAAACATGAGAAAAATTGTCATCAATGGTGGACGTCCATTGCAAGGTGAGATCACCATTAGTGGTGCTAAAAATAGTGTCGTAGCGCTTATTCCAGCTATTATCTTATCAGATGATATTGTCACTTTAGATTGTGTTCCAGATATTTCAGACGTTGCTAGTCTTGTCGAAATCATGGAGATTATGGGGGCATCTGTTAAGAGTTATGAGGATGTCTTGGAGATTGATCCAAGAGGGGTTCAAAACATTCCGATGCCATATGGTAAAATTAATAGCTTGCGTGCTTCTTATTATTTTTACGGAAGTCTTTTAGGGCGCTTTGGTGAAGCTACGGTAGGACTTCCTGGTGGATGTGATTTGGGTCCTCGTCCGATTGACCTTCACTTAAAAGCCTTTGAAGCTATGGGGGCTAAGGTGAGCTACGAGGGAGATAATATGAATTTATCTGCCCAAGGCAAGGGGCTTCACGGAGCAAGTATTTATATGGACACTGTTAGCGTTGGTGCAACGATTAACACCATGATTGCTGCGGTTAAAGCTAAGGGACGTACTGTCATTGAAAATGCGGCCCGTGAACCAGAAATCATCGATGTTGCTACCCTTTTGAATAACATGGGAGCACACATTCGTGGTGCAGGGACTGATATTATCATTATTGATGGTGTTGAGAAACTTCATGGGACTCGTCACCAAGTCATTCCGGACCGTATTGAAGCTGGAACTTATATTTCACTTGCTGCAGCAGTAGGAAAAGGAATTCGTATTAACAACGTTCTCTATGAACACTTAGAAGGCTTTATCGCTAAACTAGAGGAAATGGGGGTTCGTATGACGGTTTCAGAAGACAGTATCTTCGTTGAAGAACAGTCCGATTTGAAGGCTATCAATATTAAAACAGCTCCCTATCCAGGGTTCGCAACCGATTTGCAACAGCCCATCACGCCACTTTTACTAACTGCGCAAGGTCGTGGAACCATTATTGATACGATTTATGAGAAACGTGTCAATCATGTCTTTGAGTTAGCAAAAATGGATGCGGATATTACGACTACAAATGATCACATTATTTACAACGGTGGTCGTAACTTACACGGGGCAAGTGTAAAAGCTACAGACTTGAGAGCTGGTGCAGCACTTGTCATCGCTGGTTTGATGGCTCAAGGCCAGACTGAAATTACGAATATTGAGTTTATCCTTCGTGGCTACTCAGATATTATTGAAAAATTGCGTAGTCTTGGAGCAGATATTACACTCGTTGAAGACTAAGCCGTTGAGGTGATTATGAATATTTGGACCAAATTAGCAATGTTTTCTTTTTTTGAAACGGAGCGCTTGTATTTGCGTCCTTTCTTTTTTAGTGACAGTCAAGCGTTTTTCGACATTGCTTCAAACCCTGAGAATTTGCAGTTTATTTTTCCCAGTCAAGCAAGTTTGGAAGAAAGTCAGTACGCACTTGCTAACTATTTTATGAAGAATCCTCTAGGAGTTTGGGCAATTTGTTTCCAAGGGAATCAAGAAATGATTGGCTCCATTAAATTTGAAAAGATCGATGAAATCAAAAAAGAAGCAGAAATTGGTTATTTCTTGAAAAAAGATTCTTGGTCACAAGGTTATATGACAGAAGTGGTTACCAAGCTATGTCAGCTTTCATTTGAAGAATTTGGTTTAAAACAATTATCCATCATCACTCATTTGGAGAATCAAGCTAGTCAAAAAGTAGCCTTAAAATCAGGCTTTAGCCTCGTACGACAGTTTAAGGGGAGCGATCGCTATACACGAAAAATGAGGGACTATCTTGAATTTCGATACATAAAAGGAGAATTCAATGAGTAAACACCAGGAAATTTTGTCCTATCTGGAAGAGTTGCCAATTGGGAAGAGAGTTAGCGTTCGTAGTATTTCAAATCACCTAGGTGTTAGTGACGGAACAGCCTACCGAGCTATCAAAGAAGCTGAAAATCGGGGAATTGTTGAAACTCGGCCACGTAGTGGAACTATACGGGTCAAGTCCCAGAAAGTGGCTATTGAGAGGCTAACCTATGCTGAAATTGCTGAAGTCACCTCCTCTGAAGTTTTAGCTGGTCAAGAAGGGCTTGAGAGAGAGTTTAGTAAATTCTCCATTGGGGCTATGACAGAGCAAAATATCTTGTCCTATCTCCATGATGGAGGTCTTTTGATTGTGGGTGACCGTACTCGAATTCAACTTTTAGCTCTAGAAAATGAAAATGCGGTCCTTGTGACAGGAGGTTTCCATGTCCAAGATGATGTATTGACTCTAGCCAATAAAAAAGGTATCCCAGTTCTGAGAAGTAAGCATGATACTTTTACAGTCGCAACCATGATTAACAAAGCTCTCTCAAATGTTCAAATCAAAACCGATATTCTGACAGTTGAGAAGCTCTATCGTCCCAGTCATGAGTATGGTTTTTTAAGAGAAACGGATACAGTCAAAGACTATCTAGACTTGGTCCGTAAGAACAGAAGTAGCCGTTTCCCAGTCATTAACCAACATCAAGTGGTTGTCGGGGTTGTTACTATGCGTGACGCAGGAGATAAATCCCCCAGCACAACGATTGACAAGGTGATGACGCGAAGTATCTTCGTAACAGGCTTAGCGACCAATATTGCCAATGTCAGTCAACGAATGATCGCAGAAGACTTTGAGATGGTTCCCGTTGTCAGAAGTAACCAAACTTTGCTCGGTGTCGTAACACGACGAGATGTCATGGAAAAGATGAGCCGTTCCCAAGTTTCTGCTTTGCCGACCTTCTCAGAGCAAATCGGGCAAAAACTCTCTTATCATCATGATGAAGTCGTCATTACTGTTGAGCCCTTCATGTTGGAGAAAAATGGTGTCCTTGCTAATGGAGTTTTGGCTGAAATCCTCAACCATATGACCCAAGACCTCGTTGTCAATAGCGGACGTAATCTCATCATTGAACAGATGTTGATTTATTTCTTGCAGGCTGTTCAGATAGATGATACTCTGCGGATTCAGGCTCGTATTATTCACCACACGAGGCGCTCAGCTATTATTGATTATGATATTTATCATGGTCATCAGATTGTTTCAAAAGCAAATGTTACGGTTAAAATTAATTAGAATCTAGGAGAAAAAATGATAACTTTAAAATCAGCACGTGAAATCGAAGCCATGGACAAGGCTGGTGATTTCCTAGCTAGTATCCATATAGGCTTACGTGATTTGATTAAGCCTGGCGTGGATATGTGGGAAGTAGAAGAGTATGTTCGTCGTCGTTGTAAAGAGGAAAATTTCCTTCCTCTACAGATTGGAGTAGATGGTGCAGTCATGGATTACCCCTATGCCACTTGTTGCTCTCTCAACGACGAAGTAGCTCACGCTTTTCCACGTCATTACATCTTGAAAGATGGCGACTTGCTCAAGGTTGACATGGTACTCGGAGGTCCGATTGCCAAATCAGACCTCAATGTATCTAAACTCAACTTTAACAATGTTGAGCAAATGAAAAAATACACTCAGAGCTATTCTGGTGGTTTAGCAGACTCATGTTGGGCTTATGCGGTTGGTACACCGTCTGAAAAAGTGAAGAACTTGATGGACGTGACCAAGGAAGCTATGTACAAAGGGATTGAGCAAGCAGTTGTTGGCAATCGAATCGGTGATATCGGTGCGGCCATTCAAGAATACGCTGAAAGTCGCGGTTATGGTGTCGTACGTGATTTAGTTGGTCATGGTGTTGGTCCAACAATGCACGAGGAGCCAATGGTTCCTAACTACGGTATTGCAGGCCGTGGACTCCGTCTCCGTGAAGGAATGGTACTAACCATTGAACCCATGATCAATACTGGTGACTGGGAAATCGATACAGATATGAAGACTGGCTGGGCTCATAAAACCATTGATGGCGGCCTATCTTGCCAATATGAACACCAGTTCGTGATTACCAAAGACGGTCCAGTTATCTTGACTAGTCAAGGTGAAGAAGGAACGTATTAAAATAAAGGAGCTTAGCTCCTTTTTTTGTGTCAAATTTAGTCAAAATCAATAAGCGTAGCAGACTTCTTACAAATTTATTCTTTTGTAGTAAAATAGGATTAGAATTTTGAGAAAGTAGGTAATTCGTTGGAGTCGATTATATTTCTAGTATCCGTTTTTTTAGCAGGTATCCTGTCCTTCTTTTCACCCTGCATCTTTCCTTTGCTACCTGTCTATGCGGGTATTTTACTGGATGATCAGGGAAATTCGAAAAGCTTTCGCTTTTTTGGAAGAGACGTTGCATGGTCAGGCTTAATTCGGACATTGTGTTTTATTGCAGGAATCTCCCTCATTTTCTTTATTTTGGGATTTGGAGCTGGATTCCTAGGGCACATGCTCTATGCAGACTGGTTTCGTTATGCTATGGGGATAGTCATTATTCTTTTAGGGCTTCATCAGATGGAAATCTTGCATTTCAATAAACTGGAGGTTCAAAAGACAGTCACTTTCAAACAATCCAAGTCTAATCACTATCTGTCAGCCTTTTTACTTGGGATAACCTTTAGTTTTGGTTGGACCCCTTGTATCGGACCAGTCTTAAGTTCGGTCTTGGCTCTTGCAGCTTCAGGTGGTAATGGTGCTTGGCAAGGAGCCGTGTTAACATTAGTATACACATTGGGAATGGCCCTTCCTTTCATTGTTTTGGCCTTGGCTTCGGGCTGGATTATGCCCTATTTTAGTAAATTAAAACCCCATATGATCCTACTAAAGAAAATCGGGGGAGCTTTGATTATTTTGATGGGATTATTATTAATGCTAGGGCAGTTAAATGCCTTAGCAGGAATTCTTGGATAAAAGGAGAAAAAGATGAAAAAAGTTATTTTTGCTGGATTGAGCCTCATGTCTCTATTCTTGTTGATTGCCTGTGGTGAAAAAGAAACCAAACAGACAAGCAGTCCAAAACAACCCGCTGTACAACAAATCGCAGTCGGTAAGGATGCGCCAGACTTTACCTTGCAGTCTATGGATGGCAAAGAAGTGAAATTATCAGACTATAAAGGGAAAAAGGTCTATTTAAAATTCTGGGCTTCTTGGTGTGGACCATGTAAAAAAAGCATGCCTGAGCTGATGGAATTAGCTGCCAAACAAGATCGAGACTTTGAAATCTTGAGTGTGATTGCACCTGGTTTACAAGGTGAAAAAACAGTTCAAGACTTTCCAAAATGGTACCAAGAACAAGGCTACAAGGATATTCCAGTTCTATATGATACCCAAGCAACTACCTTCCAAGCCTACCAAATTCGTAGTATTCCAACGGAATACTTGATTGACAGTCAAGGTAAAATCGGAAAAATCCAATTTGGTGCTATTAGCAATGCTGATGCAGAAGCGGCTTTTAAAGAAATGAAATAAAGAAAAAATCGCGAAGAAAATCGCGATTCTTTTTTATAGTTTTTCATTGATAAAGCGGATAAATTGATTCCACCAAACCTTCAAAAAGAAGGCTTTTTCCACTTTCTTTCCAGAAACCATTTCAAAAGATGGTTTGTCGGAAGTAAGATAACCTTGGCCAATCAAATCCTGATCATCATAGGTTAGAGTACCAACAACCTTTCCTTCTTCTAGTGGAGCCATTTCTGATGTTGATTTCGGTGTGAATTGGAGAGCTGGTGTAGTAGCGCTTCCGATGCGTTGGACGATGGAAATGTCTGACTTAGCGACAGCTGTCACATTATCTTCTTTACCATCAAGAACTGTTACTTTACTATCATTGTATGCTTCACCTTTCTGAACGACGGTTTTTAAGGCAAAGTTTGCAGAAATATAATCTAAAAGTGCAGAAGTAGCAGTAAAACGTGCATAAGGGTTGGTATCTTGTTGATCTGCATTCAAAACAACCGTAATAATACGCATCCCTTTCTCAACAGTTGTTCCAACGAATGAAGCACCAGCTTTGTCAGTAGTACCTGTCTTTAGTCCATCGATACCACCACGATAGGCAGGCATTCCTTCCAACATATAGTTGGTTGAGTGGATTTCAAGTCCTGCAAAGGTAGAAGTTGGCTTTTTGGTGATTTCCAAAACTTGAGGATAATCTCGGATGAGGTTACGAGCGACGATTGCAACATCGTAGGCACTCAACTTGTTTTCATCGTCTTTTTTAGAACCTGGATAGATATTATCGCCAAGGGTCTCATTATTTAAACCAGTTGTGTTTACAATAGTTGCATCTTGAATTCCCCATTCAAGAAGTTTAGCCCTCATCTTATCTACAAAGTCTTTCTCAGAACCAGCAATCTTTTCTGCTAGCGCAATTGCAGCACTGTTCGCGCTGGATACCATTGTAGCCTCTAATAGTTGTTCAACAGTATAATTTCGAGCTTCCATAGGGACGTTACTGGCTTCAGAATTAGTTGTAAGTTTGTAAGGATAGTCTGTAATATCAACGGGTGTAGACAGGCTGATAGTTCCTTGTTCCAGAGCTTCATAGACCAAATAAACTGTAACTAGTTTCGTAATAGAAGCAATTTCTACAGGCTGATTTGCATCTTTTTCATAAAGGATTTTTCCAGTCGTAGCCTCGACAGCAATGGCATGTTTAGCAGCAACATCAAATTCCTGAGCAGAAACAGTAGAAGCTGTTCCAAAAACTAAAAGTGTCATAAAAGATAAAATTATTTTTTTCATATTAGCTTTATTTTATCATAAAGAAAAAAAATATTCTCGCTTTTTTACTAAAGCCATCTTATCTTTTTCAGAAATATGGTAAAATAGAGAGAAGGAGGATACCTATGTTCCGTAGAAACAAATTATTTTTTTGGACAGCTGAAATTTTATTATTAACACTGATTTTCTATCTTTGGAGAGAAATGGGTGCCATCATTACTCCCTTTGTGACGGTTGTAAATACCATCATGATTCCATTTTTACTTGGTGGATTTTTTTACTACATTACAAATCCAATCGTTACTTTCTTAGAAAAGAGATGTAAGATCAATCGTCTAATTGGTGTCTTGGTCACTCTTTGTGCCTTAATTGGCGTTATCGTTGTAGGAGTCGTTTATCTCTTGCCGATTTTGATTAATCAGTTGACCAGCTTGATTATTTCTAGTCAAAACATCTATAGTAGATTACAAGATTTGATCATCGATTTGTCCATGAATCCAGTCTTCCAAAATATTGATATTCAACAAACTATTCAACAACTTAATCTCTCCTATGTGGATATCCTTCAGAATATCCTTAATAGCGTCAGCAATAGTTTAGGAAGCGTTCTTTCAGCCTTGTTTAGTACAGTCCTAATCCTTATTATGACCCCTGTATTCTTGATTTATTTCTTGTTGGATGGTCATAAGTTGCTACCAATGTTGGAACGTACCATCTTAAAACATGACAAATTGAATCTTTCTAGCCTTTTAACCAATCTTAATACAACCATAGCACGTTATATCAGTGGAATTGCGATTGATGCGGTTATTATTGGATGTTTAGCCTATATTGGCTATAGCGTTATCGGGTTAAAGTACGCCCTAGTTTTTGCTATTTTCTCTGGAATCGCAAATTTAATTCCTTATGTTGGTCCAAGTATTGGCTTGATTCCAATGGTGATTGCCAATGTGTTCACAGATCCTCATCGTATGTTGATTGCGGTTGCTTATATGCTTATTATTCAACAGATTGATGGGAATGTTCTCTATCCACGTATCGTTGGAGGAGTTATGAAAGTGCATCCGATTACGATTTTGGTGCTCCTCTTACTGTCAAGTAATATCTACGGTGTCATAGGGATGGTCGTAGCAGTACCTACTTACTCCATTTTTAAAGAAATTACTAAGTTCCTAGCGAAATTATATGAAAACCATAAAGAAGCTAAGGGACTGGAAAAAACAGAATCAAATTAAAATCAGGGAAACCTGATTTTTTTGATGAAAATACTATCTCTCAAACAAAGATAAGTTTGAATTCATATTGCCATAAAGAAGCAGAAGAACAGGATTTGATAAGATTTAGATTAATTCACAAAATATGTGTAAAACACTTGCAATTTAGCAGAAATTTGATAAAATAGTAAGGAAAGTTAGACTGTATTGCCTACTGTCTATCTATAAAATATATTTTATTGGAGGCTTTTACTCAAATGGCAAAAGAAAAATACGATCGTAGTAAACCACACGTTAACATTGGTACTATCGGACACGTTGACCACGGTAAAACTACTTTGACTGCAGCTATCACAACTGTATTGGCACGTCGCTTGCCTTCAGCAGTTAACCAACCTAAAGACTATGCGTCTATCGATGCTGCTCCAGAAGAACGCGAACGCGGTATCACTATCAACACTGCGCACGTTGAGTACGAAACTGAAAAACGTCACTACGCTCACATCGACGCTCCAGGACACGCGGACTACGTTAAAAACATGATCACTGGTGCCGCTCAAATGGACGGAGCTATCCTTGTAGTAGCTTCAACTGACGGACCAATGCCACAAACTCGTGAGCACATCCTTCTTTCACGTCAGGTTGGTGTTAAACACCTTATCGTCTTCATGAACAAAATTGACTTGGTAGACGACGAAGAATTGCTTGAATTGGTTGAAATGGAAATCCGTGACCTCTTGTCAGAATACGACTTCCCAGGTGACGATCTTCCAGTTATCCAAGGTTCAGCTCTTAAAGCTCTTGAAGGTGACTCTAAATACGAAGACATCATCATGGAATTGATGAACACTGTTGATGAGTACATCCCAGAACCAGAACGTGACACTGAAAAACCATTGCTTCTTCCAGTCGAAGACGTATTCTCAATCACTGGACGTGGTACAGTTGCTTCAGGACGTATCGACCGTGGTATCGTTAAAGTCAACGACGAAATCGAAATCGTTGGTATCAAAGAAGAAATTCAAAAAGCAGTTGTTACTGGTGTTGAAATGTTCCGTAAACAACTTGACGAAGGTCTTGCTGGAGATAACGTAGGTGTCCTTCTTCGTGGTGTTCAACGTGATGAAATCGAACGTGGACAAGTTATCGCTAAACCAGGTTCAATCAACCCACACACTAAATTCAAAGGTGAAGTCTACATCCTTACTAAAGAAGAAGGTGGACGTCACACTCCATTCTTCAACAACTACCGTCCACAATTCTACTTCCGTACTACTGACGTTACAGGTTCAATCGAACTTCCAGCAGGTACTGAAATGGTAATGCCTGGTGATAACGTGACAATCGACGTTGAGTTGATCCACCCAATCGCCGTTGAACAAGGTACTACTTTCTCTATCCGTGAAGGTGGACGTACTGTTGGTTCAGGTATGGTTACAGAAATCGAAGCTTAATTCGATTAAGTTCCCAGAAGAACAATTATTTAAGTCAGACACTAAAAGAATCTTGCCTTGCAAGGTTCTTTTTTTCTTAGTCTATTTGAAGTGCTTCTACTCTAGCAGTATAATCGTTTTTTTGGTATAATAAAAGTTATGGAAATCGAAAAAACCAATCGTATGAACGCCCTTTTTGAATTTTATGCGGCGCTTTTGACAGACAAGCAGATGAACTATATTGAACTCTATTATGCTGATGATTATAGTCTTGCTGAGATTGCTGAGGAGTTCGGTGTCAGTCGTCAGGCTGTCTATGACAATATCAAGCGTACGGAAAAGATTCTAGAAGATTATGAGATGAAACTGCACATGTATTCCGACTACATTGTCCGCAGTCAGATTTTTGACCAGATCTTAGAGCGTTATCCCAAGGATGACTTTCTGCTGGAGCAGATAGAAATTTTAACAAGCATTGATAATAGAGAATAAGAGGAAGAAAAATGGCATTTGAAAGTTTAACAGAACGTTTGCAGAACGTCTTTAAAAATTTACGTAAAAAAGGAAAAATTTCTGAGGCTGATGTTCAAGAAGCAACCAAAGAGATTCGCTTGGCCTTGCTGGAAGCCGACGTTGCTTTGCCAGTTGTAAAGGACTTTATCAAGAAGGTTCGTGAACGTGCAGTCGGACACGAGGTCATTGATACCCTCAATCCTGCCCAACAGATTATCAAAATCGTGGATGAGGAACTGACAGCCGTTTTAGGTTCCGACACGGCTGAGATTATCAAGTCACCAAAAATTCCAACCATTATCATGATGGTCGGTTTGCAGGGGGCTGGTAAAACGACCTTTGCTGGTAAGCTGGCTAATAAACTCAAGAAGGAAGAAAATGCTCGTCCTTTGATGATTGCGGCAGATATTTATCGTCCAGCAGCCATCGATCAGCTGAAAACACTTGGACAACAAATTGATGTTCCTGTCTTTGCCCTTGGAACAGAAGTGCCAGCTGTTGAGATTGTTCGCCAAGGTTTGGAGCAAGCGCAAGCCAATCACAACGACTATGTCTTGATTGATACGGCAGGGCGTTTGCAGATTGATGAGCTTTTGATGAATGAGCTTCGTGATGTTAAAGCACTGGCTCAGCCAAATGAAATCTTGCTCGTCATTGATGCCATGATTGGTCAGGAAGCGGCCAATGTTGCTCGTGAATTTAATGCTCAGTTAGAAGTGACTGGGGTTATTCTTACCAAGATTGATGGGGATACTCGTGGTGGTGCAGCTTTGTCTGTTCGTCACATCACTGGAAAACCTATCAAGTTCACTGGTACGGGTGAAAAGATTACAGATATCGAAACCTTCCACCCAGATCGTATGTCAAGCCGTATCCTTGGTATGGGGGATATGCTGACCTTGATTGAGAAAGCTTCTCAAGAATACGATGAGCAAAAAGCCCTTGAAATGGCTGAGAAGATGCGCGAAAACACCTTTGATTTCAATGATTTCATTGATCAATTGGATCAGGTGCAAAATATGGGACCAATGGAAGACTTGCTCAAGATGATTCCAGGTATGGCCAACAATCCAGCCCTTCAAAACATGAAGGTGGACGAGCGTCAGATTGCGCGCAAACGTGCCATTGTATCTTCCATGACACCTGAGGAGCGTGAAAATCCCGATTTGTTAAATCCAAGTCGTCGCCGTCGTATAGCTGCTGGTTCTGGAAATACCTTTGTCGAAGTCAATAAATTTATCAAGGACTTTAATCAAGCCAAACAGCTCATGCAAGGTATCATGTCTGGCGATATGAACAAGATGATGAAGCAAATGGGAATCAATCCTAATAACCTTCCTAAAAATATGCCAAATATGGGAGGAATGGATATGTCTGCCCTTGAAGGCATGATGGGACAAGGTGGAATGCCGGATATGTCAGGTCTCGGAGGAGCAGGCATGCCAGATATGAGCCAGATGTTTGGTGGCGGACTCAAAGGTAAAATCGGTGAATTTGCCATGAAACAGTCTATGAAACGCATGGCTAACAAAATGAAAAAAGCGAAGAAAAAACGCAAATAAAAAAGGAAAGCAGAAGTGCTTTCCTTTTTGGTATAAAATATGTGCTTTCTATGATTAGGCAATTTTCTTAATTGAAAAATGACTAAATAGAAAGAGAGATTTCAAAGCCTTGCATCCATTCGGATTTTACTGTGATTTCGATTTTTAAAGCATCTGCTAATTGTTTGACCAGATAGAGGCCCATGCCTGTTGATTTTTTCCTTGTCTCTCCTGAATCACCTGTAAAACCTTTCTCAAAGATATGAGGGAAGTCACAAGCTTTAACTCCGCAGCCATTATCCCTAATAATCAGACTTGTACGTCCCTTGTCTTTTGATATATAAATATTGAGTTCGGGTTTGTCGGAGCTATATTTAATGGAGTTGGCTAGGATTTGAGAGAGGATAAATTCAAAACTGCGTTGATCGGTGTAGCAGATTCCTTGTATGTTTTCTACCTTAATCGTAAATTTCTTTTCTTTGAGCAAGGGATCAAAGTTTTCCAAAAGATCTTGGATACACTCTTCTAGGTCAAGGTATTCAAATAGAAAATCATTTTTCTCACTTTTCACCCTGTAGTAGAATAGGATCTGTGATCCATTTTCTTGGATTTGCTTTTTCACATAGTCCAACTTAAAAGCTGTATCCTCAGGCAACTGGTCGCTTTGATTGTCCAAAAGGAGGGAAAGAAGCGACAGAGGGAGTTTAATCTCATGCGCCCATTTTTCAACATAGTCCTCATACTCGGCTAGTAATGAGTTGAGTTTTCCTATTTCAGCCTGCTTTTGATAAAGTGTATCTGCTATTTTTTCAATGCTTTCTTTTTCTGAGGCACTTGATAAATGCAATAATTCAAGCTCAGTATCCGTCTTGGGATTGGCTATGAAGGCTTTATAGGCAGATGATTTTTTTCTTTCTGTTTTTATAAGTAAGAATGATAGGATGAAAAAAAGCAGGACGGTGGCTAAAATATAGAGAAGGATGAGGGCTTGAAACATTCTCACATCTGAAAGCCAAAGCAGGACAGCTGTAAATAGATCAAATGCTAAGAGAACAAGTAACCAAGGCAGATAACTAGCTAGATATTTTAGATTATGTTTCATCTGGACTTACCTCTTCAAGCTTGTAACCAATACCTCTGACGGACTTGACTTGAAGGGCAATGCCAGCCTGTTTCATCACCTTTTTTAGCCTTGCAATGTTTACTTGTAGGGCATTTTCATCGATGAACTCAGTTGTATTCCACAGTTTCATACTTAGTTCTTCTTTTGTGACGACAGGAGCATTAGTAACCAATAAGGTTTCTAACAATTTCCCTTGATTTTGGGGGAGTAAAATCGAGTGTCCATTGATATAAAGGGTATAGGTCTGTCTATCCAGCAGAAAATTATCTTTTTCAAGTAGATTTCGTCTGCCTTCATAGCGTTTTAAAATATTTTCTATACGTGCCAAAAATCTTTCTTTCTTGAAAGGCTTTGTTAGATACTCATCTGCCCCTAATTTCAGGGCGTAAATCTCATCTTTTAGTTGTTCACGGGAGGTGAGAACCAATATGGGCACAGAGCGTTTGGACTTGAGATTTTTACAAATTTGAAAACCTGTTTCTCCCGGCAAATTCAAATCTAGTATGATTAAATCCGTATCGTATTGCAATACTTGCTGGCTTGTATCTTTGAAGTCAGTCAACTTATCAACTGGATAACCCGTTTTCTCTAACAAAATAACAATTTCATCTCGAATCAAGGCTTCATCTTCAATAACCAGAATATGCTTCATACCGGTTCCTCCTTTTCCTAATTTATTTTACCTTATTCATCTCTTTTAGGTTCCATTAAGGACAACAAGTACTTGTTGCTATTTTTCTTTACAATTCTTATATAGATGATTTCAAATCCAGTTAAGAGAAGTACTATCAGCATGGCTGTGATAAATTTCTGCCCCATGGCCATTCTTGCGCTAGCGGGTACTATTCCTGTGAGGAGGGAGCTTACTCCGAAGCTACTACTGATAAGTGCAAGGGCTATTGGTAGACCAAAATACCAGTTGATTTGCTTTTCTGAAGATTTACAAAGAGTTTCGTAGTTGGCTCCGAGATGGATCAAGGTTTGGTATCGTCTGTAGGATTGTCTTTGTCCCATCAAAAACTGAACGCCTATAATTGTATTTGCGACAACAAGGAAGATGATAGCCAGATAGATGGTGATATAGCTAGCAGAGATAATGTAAAATAATTGTCTTCCCATATTTTGTATATAGCTTTCATAGCCAAGAGAGGTTTGATTTAGCTTTTCATTGGTATCTGAGATAGCCCTCATCAGGCCTTTTTCCTTGACTAGCTCAGGAGCTAAGATACCGCTGACATAGTTCGAGTAGCGACCGTCTGTATAGTTCATAAAGACTTCATCTGGGACTATGAGGGCAACAGAGAGGGTGATTTCACGATCCGTTACAATCGGTAAAGACTGAACCTCTCCAATCAATTTTACCTCATTCCCCATGACTTTGATTTGAGGCTTCGTCTTCAGAACAGAGTTGACGAGACTTTCATCTGGGAGAAAATCTTTCCCCATATACAAGTAGGCTTCCCTGCTAGTTAATTCTATAGGAGGGAGATTGGCAGCCTTTCTAAGTTCATTGTATTCGGAAACTGGTATGAGGTGGGAAGTAGTAGACTGTTTAAATCTTTGGAGCAAAATTTCCATGTTCTTGCTGCCTTTTTGCTTTTTCAACTCCTTGATGATCTCTTCGAAGGACACGGACTCGTGTTCTTTCGGTTTGCCAACTTTGATTTGCAGAATCTTTGAAAACTGTGATGCTAGTCCTGCAGCTTCAAGCTCTTTTTTAACTTTGTCTATATCAAGATTTTCGTCTGTTTCCTGCTTGCTATCTCTAAATGTATAATCCAATACGTGGGTTTGATTGCCTGAATTGCCACTTGAAATAGCAATACCTGCTCCAAAGAGGCACAAGGCAGAGAAGATTAAGAGGGAGCAGATGGCCAGTATAGTTGAGTGCTGGATAACTAATTCCTGAATCTGTCTAAAATTATAGGTGTGGAGTTTTCGATTGCTTCCAAGCTTAACCAAAAAGTCTATAAATAAACGCATACCAAAGAAGAGTAGGATAGTTCCAAAAGTTCCCAAGAGAACAGTGAAGCCCATGGTTATGACACTTTCCCAAGCTCGTCTACTCATCCCCAAGTAATAGGCTGTTCCGAGAAGCAAGATTCCGAGGACGGAAGTAAGAAGGTATATCCCTTTGGGAAGTAGTTTCTTCATACCAGAAGGAGAATAGGCAAGAAGATCTCCGATTTCCTTATTGGCTGTTTTTGCACTTAAAAGAACAAAGACGACTAATTTAACAGCTAGGAAGCCGATGACTGTATAGACTAGAGCTGTAGTAGATAGAGAAAATTGATGTTCAATAATCCCCAACCCAACAATTTTAGCGGTTATTAGGCTAATCAGTTCTGAAATCAAGATGGCAATAGGAAGGCCTATTCCAAGAGCAAGGATGCTGTTTCTCAAATCCTCGAGTAGGAGCAGTAAGAACAGTTTACCTCTCCGCATGCCTAGTGTGAGATAAACACCAAATTCATGTTTTCTTCTTTCCATCTGCATACTGCTTGCGAAATAGACTAGAAAAAAGAGGATAAAGAGTGTTGCTACATAAAGAATGGGAATCATGCTAAAGAGTTTATTTACAGCGTCACTTTCTATTTGTTTGAGAAAGATCATCACATCTTGATGAGACAAAGAAAGGATGATGTAAAAGGAGATGATGGAAAGAACCATAGAACTAAAATACAAGCTGTTATTCTTTCGATCTCTCTTGCTATTTCTTGAGACTAATTTAGAAAACATTGCCATCACCTCCAGCTAGGGCTGCAATGACCTTTAGTATTCTGTGGTAGAAGTCTTCTTGACTTTCTCTTGGATAATCACGACGGATTTCATGGAATAGTTTTCCGTCTTGGATAAACAAGATGCGGTTGCAAAAGCTGGCTGCAACTGAATCGTGGGTAACCATGAGAATGGTGGTTTCTTCCACTTGATTCATTTCAGATAGTTTCTGCATCAAAATGCTTGCATTTTTAGAGTCCAAAGCCCCAGTGGGCTCATCCGCAAATACAATTTTAGGGTCTAAAATCAAGGCACGAGCAGCAGCTACCCTTTGTCGTTGACCACCTGATAATTGAGAAGGGAACTTATCCAGAAGTTCAGAAATATCCAGATACTGGGAAAGCAATTCTAACCGAACCTTGCTTTCGTCGGCATCGACCTTGTGCAAAGACAAGGGGAGTAAAATATTTTCTTTGGCCGTAAGATTGTCCAAGAGCTCAAAATTTTGAAAGAGGTAACCAATTTCCTTGCCACGATAATCAGCTAACTGGTTCCCTTTTAACTGACCTAAATCTTTTTCTTGCATTTGAATAGAGCCGTCAGTTGGCTTGATGATTGTGGCGAGACAGTTAAGAAGGGTTGTTTTCCCAGAACCGCTACTCCCCATAATTCCTAAGAACTCACCTTTTACAACTTGAAAAGATATGCCGTTCAAGGCTTTGGTGACATTGGGCTCTTTTCCATAATGCTTTTTTAATGATTCTACTCGTAAAATGGTTTCCATGTGAAACACCTCCATCTTTTGTTACTTTCATTATAATATGAATCAGAGTAGAATAACACTTACGGATGATGTAAGAAATCTTTATCATTAGGTTATTGGATCTATACTTACTATATTATAGCATGGTTTCAGGGATTTAAAAAGGGGTGTTGAGAGTCGAGAAATTTTCTTAATATTGAAATTATAAAAAATAATACTACTGTAGTCCATGCTCCAGCAGTATTATTTATTATTTTATAGAAAATTCTATTCCCACTCAACGGTTGCGGGTGGTTTACTTGTAATATCGTAGACGATACGGTTAACGTGGTCTACTTCGTTTACGATACGTACAGAAATCTTTTGAAGGACATCCCAAGGAATTTTGGCAAAGTCAGCTGTCATACCATCGATAGAAGTGATAGCGCGAATGGCAATGGTGTAGTCATATGTACGACCGTCACCCATAACACCTACTGAACGAACGCCTGTGTTGACAGTGAAATATTGCCAGATATCACGGTCAAGTCCAGCTTTGGCAATTTCTTCACGAAGGATTGCGTCTGACTCACGAACAGTTTCTAGTTTTTCTTCAGTGATTTCACCCATGACACGGATAGCGAGTCCTGGTCCTGGGAATGGTTGACGCCATACGATGTGGTCTGGCATACCAAGCTCTGTACCG
Organism: Streptococcus oralis; assembly: GCA_963527085.1. Taxonomy (GTDB): domain Bacteria; phylum Bacillota; class Bacilli; order Lactobacillales; family Streptococcaceae; genus Streptococcus; species Streptococcus oralis_CV. The sequence continues at coordinate 8,579 of CAURRB010000002.1, read as the reverse complement.
AGGGCACGAACTTCGTCTTTATAAAGAGTGTTCAATGGTTCAATCAATTCAAACTGCATGTCTTCTGGAAGACCACCAACGTTGTGGTGTGACTTGATGGTTTGGGCTGTATCTGTACCAGACTCAATCACGTCAGTGTAAAGCGTTCCTTGAGCAAGGAATTTTACATCTTTGAGCTTACTTGCTTCGTCATCGAAGACATAAACAAACTCATTACCGATGATTTTACGTTTTTGTTCAGGGTCAGAAACACCTGCAAGTTTATCAAGGAAGCGTTTTGCAGCATCTGCTTTGACGATATTCAAACCAAACTTACCACCAAGCATGTCCATAACTTGGTCAGCTTCTCCCTTACGGAGAAGACCGTGGTCTACAAAGATACAGATCAATTGATCACCGATTGCTTTTTGGAGAAGAACTCCAACAACAGAAGAGTCAACACCACCTGATAGGCCGAGAAGAACACGCTTGTCACCTACAGTTTCACGGATTTTCTTGATCTGCATATCGATGAAGTTGTCCATTGACCAGTCGCCTTTAGCCTGACAGATGTTAAGGGCAAAGTTGCGAAGGATATCATTCCCGTATACAGAATGGCGAACTTCTGGGTGAAATTGGATACCATAGATGTGCTTTTCAGGGTTTTCAATAGCTGCATAAGGACAGTCAGCAGAAGTACCAGTACGAACAAAATCAGCTGGAATCTCTGTTACAGCATCGCCATGGCTCATCAAAACAATCTGTTCTTCAGGAGTCCCTTCAAAGAGGGCAGAAGTGGTATGAGTAAGTGGTGATTGGCCATACTCTCGGTTACCAGCATCACTAGCAGGGACAACTTTTCCTCCAAGCTTGTGAGTCAAAAGCTGCATACCGTAGCAGATTCCTAAAATTGGAATACCCAATTCGAAAATTTCTGGATCAATATCAAACGAACCATCTTCGTATACAGAGTTTGGTCCACCAGAGAGGATGATCCCTACAGGGTTAATCGCACGAACCTCTGCGGCTGAGATTTTATGACTTTTTAACTCTGAAAAAACACCAATTTCACGAATACGACGTGAAATTAGCTGGTTGTATTGGCTACCATAGTCCAGCACGATGATTTTTTCGACATCTTGCAAATCAGTTGAAATGTTGCTCATCTTTTTCCTTTCTCAAAAGAAATATCTTTTTCAATATTCTATCACAAATAGGGGCGAATTACCAACTAAACAAGGCAAAGTTTGACTTTTTCTTAGCAAATACGGTACAATGGAGAAAATAAAGAAAAGAAGTGAGAATCATGTTACCAGCTTATATGAAAATCCACGATCAGATCAAGAAGGATATAGATGAGCATCATTGGAAAATTGGTGAGAGACTTCCAAGTGAGCGAGATTTAGCGGAACAGTTTCAAGTTAGCCGGATGACATTACGCCAGGCTATCTCTCTCTTGGTTGAGGAAGGAGTTTTGGAGCGTCGAGTAGGAAGTGGAACCTTTGTCTCTAGCACTCGTGTCCAAGAAAAAATGCGGGGGACAACCAGTTTTACGGAGATTGTCAAATCTCAGGGGAAAGTCCCTTCTAGCCAACTCATTTCTTACAGAAGAACCATTCCAAATGAGCAAGAGGTCGCTAAGCTAGGGATTACTCCGACAGAGAATATTATCCGCATGGAACGGGTGCGTTACGCTGACCAAGTTCCACTAGTCTATGAAGTCGCATCCATTCCTGAGAAATTTATTAAGGATTTCAAAAAAGAAGAAATCACCAGTCACTTCTTCCAAACCTTGCAGCAACATGGCTATCGGATTGGCAAATCCCAACAGACCATTTATGCAAGATTGGCTAAGGAAAAAATTGCTCACTATCTAGAAGTCGAAAAGGGGCATGCCATTTTAGCCTTGACTCAGGTCTCTTATCTTGAAGATGGGACGGCTTTCGAGTATGTAAAGAGCCAATACGTTGGTGAACGCTTTGAATTTTATCTTGAAAATAACTAGTCTAGAAAGGCTAGTTTTTTGTTTTAGAAAAGATTAGAATTGTCAAAACAATCTGTCTCGGCTTGATTTTATCGATTATTTACTATAAAATGAGAAGGAAAAACGTCAAACTTTTATATTGCAAATAGGAGAAAAAATGACAAAAACATTAAAACGTCCTGAGGTTTTATCACCTGCAGGGACTTTAGAGAAGCTGAAAGTAGCTGTTCAATATGGTGCGGACGCAGTCTTCATCGGTGGACAGGCCTATGGTCTTCGTAGCCGTGCAGGAAACTTCACCTTTGAACAGATGGAAGAAGGTGTGCAGTTTGCTGCTAAGTACGGTGCCAAGGTCTATGTGGCTGCTAACATGGTTATGCACGAAGGAAATGAAGCTGGTGCAGGCGAATGGTTCCGTAAGTTGCGTGACATCGGAATTGCGGCAGTTATCGTGTCAGATCCGGCCTTGATTATGATTGCAGCAACCGAAGCACCAGGTCTAGAAATCCACCTTTCAACCCAAGCAAGTGCGACCAACTATGAAACTCTTGAGTTCTGGAAAGAACTTGGTCTAACTCGTGTGGTTTTGGCTCGTGAAGTTTCAATGGAAGAATTGGCAGAGATTCGCAAACGTACAGATGTTGAGATTGAGGCTTTTGTCCATGGAGCCATGTGTATTTCTTACTCAGGTCGCTGTACGCTTTCAAACCACATGAGTATGCGTGATGCTAACCGCGGGGGCTGTTCTCAGTCTTGCCGTTGGAAATATGATCTCTATGACATGCCTTTTGGTCAAGAACGTAAGAGTCTTAAGGGTGAAATCCCAGAAGAATTTTCGATGTCAGCCGTTGACATGTCTATGATTGACCATATCCCAGATATGATTGAAAATGGTGTAGACAGTCTAAAGATTGAAGGCCGGATGAAATCAATTCACTATGTTTCAACGGTGACCAACTGTTACAAGGCGGCTGTAGATGCTTATCTCGAAAGTCCTGAGAAATTTGAAGCCATCAAACAGGACTTGGTGGATGAGATGTGGAAGGTTGCTCAACGTGAATTGGCAACAGGATTCTACTACGGTACACCTACAGAAAACGAACAGTTATTTGGCGCTCGTCGTAAAATTCCTGAATACAAGTTTGTCGCTGAAGTGGTTGCGTACGATGATGCGACTCAAACCGCAACCATTCGTCAACGGAATGTCATCAACGAAGGCGATCAAGTGGAGTTTTATGGACCAGGTTTCCGTCATTTTGAGACTTATATCGAAGATCTTCATGATGCCAAGGGTAATAAAATTGACCGCGCCCCAAATCCAATGGAACTCTTGACCATTAAGGTTCCACAACCTGTTCAAGCAGGGGACATGGTTCGCGCTCTCAAGGAAGGTCTTATCAATCTCTATAAGGAAGACGGGACAAGCGTTACAGTTCGTGCCTAGAGAAGGAAAAGTAAATGAATCAAGCACAAGGTTTGTTAGTTGATGATGAAGGCAGATGTGTTCATTATCATGGCGAAAAGGACATCGTTTCCCTCCAGTGTTATGAGTGTAAAAAATACTATGCTTGTTATCAGTGCCACAATGCTATGGAAACGCATTTGTTTTCGCCCTATCCCTTGGTGCTTTCTGAGGATCGACCGATCTTATGTGGGGTTTGTAAGAGGACAATGACTTTCCAAGAATACCAAAAGCAGATGGCTTGTCCTTACTGCAGTGCACCATTTAATCCAGGTTGTAAACAACACTATTCCTACTATTTTAAATAAAATGAATCGATCCAAGTTCTTACTTGGATTTTTCAGTTTGTTTTAGAAAATAGAGTAAAATCAAGAAAAACTCGCAATCTAAAATGGAAAAACTTCCTATAGAATGGGGTAAAAACAGCAAAAATAGAAATAAATCATATGAAACGCTTTCAACGTAAGTAAAAAGTTGACAAATCAAAATTTTAGGACTAAACTAAGTAAGTAAATTTTAAATAAAAGGAGAATTCATCATGAATTTAACATTTTTCGGTCTTTGTCTTGCCTGTATGGGTGTATCTCTTGCAGAAGGTATGTTGATGAACGGTTTGTTCAAATCAGCTGCTCGCCAACCAGACATCATCCCACAATTACGTAGCTTAATGATCATGGGGATTGCCTTTATTGAAGGAACGTTCTTGGTTACCCTCGTCTTTTCATTCGTCATCAAATAGACAAATGGAACGAGAAGAAAAGGGAGGATTCTAGATGGAAGAAAGTATCAATCCAACCATCAATATTGGTCCTGTTACCTTTGATTTAACCATGTTAGCCATGACCTTGTTGATTGTGGGAGTTGTTTTTGGCTTTATCTATTGGGCAAGTCGCAATATGACTTTGAAACCCAAAGGAAAGCAAAATGTACTGGAGTATTTCTATGACTTCGTTATTGGATTTACAGAACCTAACATTGGTAAAAGCTACATGAAAGACTACTCGCTCTTTTTCCTTTGTCTATTTCTATTTATGGTACTGGCAAATAACCTCGGTTTGATGGCGAAACTTCAAACTACAGATGGGACAAACCTTTGGACATCGCCAACTGCAAATCTCCAGTTTGACTTGGCCTTGTCATTTGGAATTATCCTGATGACCCATATTGAAGGGATTCGTCGCCGTGGGATTAAAAAATATCTAAAAGCCTATATCACACCTGGCTTTATGACTCCCATGAATATCTTAGAAGAGTTTACCAACTTTTTATCACTTGCCTTGCGGGTGTTCGGAAATATCTTTGCTGGAGAAGTGATGGCTAGTTTGCTAATCACTCTATCTCATCAAGCTCTATATTGGTATCCAGTTGCTTTTGGTGCTAACTTGGCTTGGACAGCCTTTTCTGTCTTTATTTCCTGCATCCAAGCCTATGTGTTTACCATGTTGTCTTCTATGTACCTAGGAAATAAGATAAATGATGGAGAAGAGTAGAAAGGAGTAACAGATGCACGTAACAGTAGGTGAATTAATTGGTAACTTTATTTTAATCGCTGGCTCTTTTATCCTTTTGATTGTCTTAGTTAAGAAATATGCGTGGTCAAACTTGACAAGTGTCTTCGAAGAAAGGGCAAATAAAATTGCTGCTGATATTGATGGAGCTGAACAAGCTCGTCAAAAAGCAGAAACTCTTGCTCAAAAACGTGAAGATGAATTGGCTGGAAGTCGCAACGAGGCCAAAACAATCATTGAAAATGCTAAAGAGACTGCAGAAAAGAGTAAAGCAGATATTCTGGCAGATGCTAAAGTAGAAGCAGGTCGCTTAAAAGAGAAGGCGAATCAAGAAATTGCTCAGAATAAAGCAGAAGCTTTGCAAAGTGTTAAGGGCGAGGTGGCAGATTTGACGGTTAGTCTCGCTGGTAAAATCATCTCAAAAAACCTTGACAGTCATGCTCATAAGGAACTCATTGATCAGTATATCGATCAGCTAGGAGAAGCCTAATGGACAAGAAAACAGCAAAGGTAATTGAAAAGTACAGCATGCCTTTTGTCCAATTAGTGATTGAAAAAGGAGAAGAGGACCGGATTTTTTCAGACTTGGATCAAATCAAGCAAGTCGCAGAAGAAACGGGCTTACCTTCTTTTTTAGCTCAGGTGGCAGTTGATGAGTCTGATAAGGAAAAAACAGTTGGTTTCTTTCAAGACTCTGTCTCACCTTTAATGCAAAACTTTATTCAGGTTCTGATTTACAATCACAGAGCAAATCTTTTTTATGATATCATTGTTGATTGTTTGAATCGTCTTGAAAGAGAAACCAATCATTTTGTAGTCACGATTTCTTCAGCTCATCCTTTAACAGATGAACAGAAGGAACGTTTGCTTCCCTTGATAGAGAAAAAAATGTCTCTGAAAGTACGGAGCATTAAAGAACAAATTGATGAAGGGCTCATTGGTGGTTTTGTCATTTTTGCTAATCACAAGACAATTGATGTGAGTATAAAACAACAACTTCGAGTTGTTAAAGAAAATTTGAAATAGAAAGTGGTGTTCTTTTGGCAATTAACGCACAAGAAATCAGCGCTTTAATTAAGCAACAAATTGAAAATTTCAAACCCAATTTTGATGTGTCTGAAACAGGTGTTGTAACCTATATCGGGGATGGAATTGCGCGTGCTCACGGTCTTGAAAATGCCATGAGTGGAGAGTTGTTGATCTTTGAAAACGGCTCTTATGGGATGGCGCAAAACTTGGAGTCTACAGACGTTGGGATTATCATCCTTGGAGACTTTACAGATATTCGTGAAGGTGATACCATTCGCCGTACAGGTAAAATCATGGAAGTACCTGTGGGGGACAGCCTAATCGGACGTGTTGTCGACCCACTTGGTCGTCCAGTTGATGGTCTTGGTGACATCCATACTGACAAGACTCGTCCAGTGGAAGCGCCAGCTCCTGGCGTTATGCAACGTAAGTCTGTATCAGAACCATTGCAAACAGGTTTGAAAGCTATTGACGCCCTTGTACCGATTGGTCGTGGTCAACGTGAGTTGATTATCGGTGACCGTCAGACAGGGAAAACAACCATTGCTATTGATGCTATTTTGAACCAAAAAGGTCAAGATATGATCTGTATCTATGTAGCGATTGGACAAAAAGAATCAACAGTCCGTACGCAAGTAGAAACACTACGTCAGTACGGTGCCTTGGATTACACAATCGTTGTGACAGCCTCTGCTTCACAACCATCTCCATTGCTCTTCCTAGCTCCTTATGCCGGGGTTGCCATGGCAGAAGAATTTATGTACCAAGGTAAGCATGTTTTGATCGTTTATGATGATCTTTCAAAACAAGCGGTCGCTTATCGTGAACTTTCCCTCTTGCTTCGTCGTCCACCAGGTCGTGAAGCCTTCCCAGGGGATGTTTTCTACCTTCACAGTCGTTTGCTTGAGCGCTCAGCTAAAGTTTCTGATGAACTTGGTGGTGGATCTATTACAGCCCTACCATTTATCGAGACACAAGCAGGAGATATCTCTGCCTATATCGCAACCAACGTGATTTCTATCACTGACGGACAAATCTTCCTTGGTGATGGTCTCTTCAATGCGGGTATTCGTCCAGCCATCGATGCGGGTTCATCTGTATCCCGTGTAGGTGGTTCAGCACAAATCAAAGCCATGAAGAAAGTAGCTGGTACACTTCGTATCGACCTTGCTTCATACCGTGAGTTGGAAGCCTTCACTAAGTTTGGTTCTGACTTGGATGCAGCAACACAGGCTAAGTTGAACCGTGGACGTCGTACTGTGGAAGTATTGAAACAACCTGTTCATAAACCACTACCTGTTGAGAAACAAGTAACCATTCTCTATGCTTTGACACATGGTTTCTTGGATACGATTCCTGTAGATGACATTGTTCGTTTTGAGGAAGAGTTCCATACTTTCTTTGATGCTCATTATCCAGAGATTTTGGAAACCATTCGTGAAACAAAAGACTTGCCAGAAGAAGAAGTCTTGGATGCTGCGATTACAGAGTTTCTCAATCAATCCAGCTTCCAATAAGAATAGAGGTGTCAGATGGCAGTATCTCTAAATGATATTAAAACAAAAATCGCCTCAACCAAAAACACTAGTCAAATCACTAATGCCATGCAAATGGTATCGGCTGCCAAACTCGGTCGCTCTGAAGAAGCAGCTCGCAACTTCCAAGTTTACGCTCAGAAAGTTCGTAAGCTTTTGACGGATATTCTGCATGGTAACGGATCTGGTGGTTCTACCAATCCGATGCTGATCAGTCGCCCAGTTCAGAAAACAGGCTATATCGTTATCACTTCAGACCGTGGCTTGGTTGGAGGTTATAATGCTTCCATCCTTAAAGCCGTTATGGAGTTGAAAGAAGAATACCATCCAGATGGTAAAGGTTTTGAAATAATCTGTATTGGTGGTATGGGAGCTGATTTCTTTAAGGCTCGTGGTATTCAGCCAATCTATGAACTACGTGGCTTGGCAGATCAACCTAGTTTTGATGAAGTTCGTAAAATTATTTCAAAAACGATTGAGATGTACCAAAACGAACTTTTTGATGAATTGTACGTCTGCTACAACCATCATGTCAATACTCTCACAAGTCAAATGCGTGTGGAACAAATGCTTCCGATTGTTGACTTGGATCCAAATGAAGCGGATGAAGAGTATAGCTTGACCTTTGAGTTGGAAACGAGCCGTGATGAGATTCTAGAGCAATTGTTGCCACAGTATGCCGAAAGTATGATTTACGGGGCTATTATCGATGCCAAGACAGCTGAAAATGCTGCAGGTATGACAGCCATGCAAACGGCGACTGATAATGCTAAGAAGGTCATCAATGATTTGACAATCCAGTATAACCGTGCCAGACAGGCGGCGATTACACAAGAAATTACAGAAATCGTAGCGGGGGCTAGTGCCTTAGAATAGGATTTAGTCCAGCTCGTATGAAAATGAACTTATACTCAATGAAAATCAAAGAGCAAACTAGGAAGCTAGCCGCAGGCTGTACTTGAGTACGGTAAGGTGATGCTGACGTGGTTTGAATTTGATTTTCGAAGAGTATTAGGACCTAGTTGAACTAGGAACCGACAGTATCTTATATAGAATAGGAGAAGGAGATGAGTTCAGGTAAA
>CAURRB010000001.1:0-66550 GCA_963527085.1 Streptococcus oralis | reverse complement strand
TGATGTATTTGGCGATTTTTTTGAGTTCTGGATTTCCATTTTCCATAACAACGGGGTTGCCAACGACTTCGAGCATGGCACGGTCATTCTCTTCGTCCCCGATCGCCATGGTTTCATCTTTGGTTAATCCGAGTTTTTCAGCTAAGTGAGTGATGGCTGAACCCTTGTCTACATTCTTTTTAAGGAGTTCGAGGTAGAAAGGAGCAGATTTGTTAATAGAGTAGCGTTCGTAAAATTCTACTGGTATCTTTTCAATCGCAGCATCGAGGATTTCTGGTTCATCGATGAACATACATTTGACGATTTCTTTGTCAGCCATTTCTTCTGGAGTGCGGTAGAAAATAGGCATGCTGACGAGGGTTGATTCGTGCACCGTGTACTTTCCGATATTGCGATTGGCAGTATAGATACCGTCCTTGGTAATAGCGTGCATGTGGACACCGAGCTTGCGACTGAGAAATTCCATATCCAGATAATCCTCATAGGTCAAGGATTCGCTGATAATCTCATGGCCAGTAGCAGTTTCTTGAACAAGGGCACCGTTGAAGGTTACAACATAGTCACCCTCGTCTCTCAACTGCAAGTCGTCCAGAAGTTTGGCAACGCCTGCGATAGGACGACCCGTTGCAATCACGACTTTGACACCAGCTTGTTTGGCATCTTGGATGGCAGAAAAGACTTCAGGAGTGATTTCCCTTTTACTGTTAACCAGGGTACCATCGATATCGACGGCGATTAGTTTAATACTCATAAATTTCCTCTATTCGTTCTTATTTGGGGTAAAATGATCGTTCTCAATCAAGTGTAAAAATTGCTGGGTAATGCTTGCGAAGATACTGTTTTGGTCCAACATTTCTTTAGGAAAATAGAAACGATTGTCCCCATGGCGGCTGCCAGCAAGGGATTGGACGATAGGAGACAGGCTAGAGAGTTCAGCCAGTTCTCCATTTTTTTGTAGAATCTCAATCTGTGTCCGTGGATTTTCAGATTCGGGACGATAGATATCATAAGGGAGGTCAAAGTTCTTATGAATAGCAGTATAGTAGTCTGGATCAAAACCGATTTCTTCAACCAGTTGTCTCATGGTTGCGAGTTGGTCTTGGTCTTTTTCTGAAAAAGTAATGGATTTAAAGACCTTGCGGTTGACAAAACGTTGCGACAAGTCGGCTAGTATCTTGTCAGGACTGGTCATCCAGAGTTGGAAGTAGGTATTCATCACGCCGTCATCAAGTGCCAGATAGTCAGATAGAGTAACTTTCTTTTCAAAAAAAGGTAGCAAATGTGGAGAAGTGCGTGCAAAGAAATCTTTGTCTTCAGGATAGAGTTCCTTGGCGCGTTTGAGGAGATTTTGTAGGAGAACCTCCATGGCGCGTGTTGCTGGGTGGAAATAAACCTGCATATACATCTGGTAGCGACTGAGAACATAGTCTTCGATGGCGTGCATGCCATTGCGCTGAAAGGCGATGCCATTTTCGACTGGACGAATGACTCGAAGGATGCGAGTCAGGTCAAATTCCCCATAAGATGCTCCTGTAAAATAGGAGTCGCGCAAGAGATAGTCCATGCGGTCTGCATCAATCTGACTAGAAATGAGCTGCACGACCTGCTTGTTAGGATAGGTATGGTCAATGACACTAGCCACCTTTTTAGGAAAGTCTGGTGCTACTTGTAACAGGACTTGGTGGATCTCTGTCTCAGGACTTTGGATGATTTCCTGGGTAATAGCCTCATGATCTGTATCGAAGAGATTTTCAAAAGTATGGGAGTAGGCACCATGTCCAAGGTCATGAAGGAGCGCAGCGGTCATGGTCAAGAGAGACTCAGCAGGATCCCATTCTTCAGGATATTTTTCTTCAAAAATCTCCGTGATACGTCGAGCAATCTCATAGACCCCCAAACAGTGGGAAAAGCGACTGTGCTCCCCACCATGGAAAGTATAGCTGGAAGTTCCTAGCTGTTTGATACGGCGCAGACGTTGAAATTCTTTTGTATTGATCAAGTCATAGATGACCTGATTGTTTACATGGATATAGTTGTGAACTGGGTCACGGAATACTTTTTCGTTCATATGACCATTATAGCAAAATCCTGCTCTTTTTGGTAAAATAGTAGGACAAGAGACAAGAAAGAGGATTTGATGTGAAGATTCGGATGCGAAATAGGATTCAGTTTGATGAACAGTTGGAAGTCGTTGACCAACTCTATGACGTGGAAGTGCGTGAAAAGGGCGATTATAGCTATCTGCTTTTCTACAATGAGGAAAAAGAAAAAGTAGTCATTAAATTCCATGGTCAAGAACTGGTGATGACCCGTTTCTCCAATCCGAAGACCATGATGAAATTTCTAAAGGATAGTGATAGTTTGGCCTATATTCCTACTCCAATGGGGATGCAGGAGTTTATCATCCAAACGAATCACTACGAACTGGATGGGCAAAAGATTGAGCTAGCCTATCAACTGCAAAATCAAGAGGGGCATCCCTTTGCCAGCTATCAATTAGAAATTACTTGGGGATAAGAAAAAGGTTGGCGAATGCCAACCTTATTTGATATAGAGTTCTTGATTTTTTAGGACAATTTCACGCACACTTGCGAATTTCTTGAGTTTTTTAAGTTCTTCAGGATGGGTTACGAGAGTAATAACATAGCCTTCTTTACCCATACGACCTGTACGGCCAGCACGGTGAGTGTAAGTTTCGATATCTCTAGGGACGTCGAAGTTTACGACACATTCTAGGCTATCGATATCAATTCCACGTGCCAAAAGGTCAGTTGCAAGGAGCAGGGTTAGCTGCTTATCTTTAAACTTTTCCAAGATGACTTTTCGAAATTTAACATTGACATCGCTAGCGAGGGAAACAGCTAAGATATCCCGATACTGTAATTTTTCCTCTGCACTTCCAAGGTCTGATAGGCTATTAAAGAAAACTAGTCCGCGGAAATCCTCTACATGAGCCAGTTTTCGCAGCATATCCACACGATGACGTTGGTCCACCTGCATGTAGAAATGTTGAATGTTGTCTAGTTTTTGATCAGAGAGATCAATGGTATGTGTGTTGGGCGCAATCTTTTCTTGGTCAAACTTGGTCGTCGCACTCATGTAGATGAGTTGGTGGTCACGAGGTGCGTAGTGAGTGATTTTCTCAACAAAGTGAATCTGAGAATCATCGAGCAATTGGTCAAATTCATCCAGGATGATGGTTTCCACATTCATCATCTTGATTTTTTTCAATTTAATCAACTCAAAGATACGGCCAGGTGTTCCAATCAGAATTTCTGGTCCTTTTTTAAGACGTTCAATCTGGCGTTTTTGACTGGAACCTGATAAGAAGAGCTGAGCAGTCAAACCGATGGCTTCTGCCCACGTTTTACACACGTCAAAAATCTGTCCAGCTAGTTCTGTATTTGGTGCTAGAATCAAGAGTTGCTGGGCTTTTTTCTTTTGTAGTCTGAGAAGACTTGGGAGTAAATAAGCTAGCGTCTTACCAGTTCCTGTTGGGCTCACTCCCAGTAGGTTTTCTCCAGCGAGGATGGGTTCAAATAGTTGAATTTGAATGGGGGTAAATTCCTGGAAACCGAGTTGGTCGCTCAGTTCTTGCCATTCAGTGGGTAGTTTGGTTTTCATTTTTCTGCCTCAAATCTAATGCCAGCAGTCTGGCGCATGGTATAGAGTAGATCATGAACAGAGCCTGCATCATCCAGCCAGTTCTGGTAGAGCGTCTGGTCTGGTTGCTGGATCATGTGTGCAAATGCAGCAACTTCCTCAGTCATCGTATGAGGAGCCTGTTGGATAGGGAGTTGAACTTGATTTCCTTGGTGGTTAGTAAAAATAGCTGAGCGGACATGTTCAATCGTGTTGAGGGTCAAGGTTCCATCTGCTGTGTAAATCTCACAAGGAAGATTGGAAGTGATGTTTTTCCCAGCTTTTATATGAACTTGAAAGTCAGGGTAGAAGAGGATACCGTCTCCATTTAGGTCAATGCTATTGTCAAGCTGTTGGGCCTGATAAGTCGCGTCCTTAGCTTCTCCAAAGAGACGAACAGCAGCGTAGACAGGATAAATCCCCAAGTCCATAAGGGCTCCACCGGCAAAACGATCTGAAAAGACATTTGGCGTCTGCCCAGCCAACAAGTTCGGCATCTTGGAAGAATACTTGGCATAGTTGAAATCTGCGCCTAAGATTTGCTTGTCTGCTAAAAAATTCTTAATAGTAGTAAAGGCTTCCTCGTGGTAATTACGAGCAGCTTCAAAGATAAAACAGTGATTTTTCTCAGCTGTCTGTCTCAAATCTAGCCATTCTTGTGGCTGAGTGACAGCTGGCTTTTCAAGAATGACGTGCTTACCAGCAGACAAGGCAGCCTTGGCTTGAACAAAATGCAAGGAGTTTGGACTAGCGATATAGACTACATCAAAGGAAGACTTAAAGAAGTCTTCTAATTGATCAAAGAGTTGGATATCCTGATACCGAGAGGCAAAGGTTGCAGCAGTTTCTCGTTTTCTAGAATAGACTGCAACTAGCTGGTATTCTCCGCTAGCATGGGCTGCTTCTATGAAATGATGGCTGATAGCGCTTGTTCCGATGACACCTAATTTAAGCATAGATACTCCTTTTCCGACTTCAAATCCTTCCTTCATTATAACATAGAAAAGAAAGACTATCCAACAGATGGTAAAAATTTTCAAATGGACTACGCATTTCTTGGAGAAAGTGGTACAATATTTAGATAAGTAGATGAAATGAGAAGGGGGAGAAAATGAGATTATTACCAATAAGAAAAATATCACGTCAGTCTAAGAGGCTAGCGCTTTTTTTGACTTTTTGTGCAGGATATGTCGATGCCTATACCTTTATCGTTCGAGGGAACACACTTGTGGCTGGACAAACTGGGAATGTGGTTTTTCTTTCTGTAGGACTCATTCAACAAAATGTATCGGATGCTAGTGCTAAAGTAATGACCTTGCTTTTCTTTATGATGGGTGTCTTTTTTCTGACATTGTATAAGGAAAAACTACGAATTGTTAAAAAGCCGATTTTGTCCTTGATTCCTCTTGCAGTCCTATCCCTAATTATAGGCTTTGTGCCGCAAACAGTTGATAATATCTATCTCGTACCGCCTTTGGCCTTTTGTATGGGTCTGGTGACAACTGCCTTTGGAGAAGTGTCAGGGATTGCCTATAATAATGCTTTTATGACAGGGAATATCAAACGAACCATGTTGGCTTTTGGGGATTATTTCCGAACCAAGCATACGCCCTTCCTGCGTGAAGCCTTGATTTTCGTTAGCCTACTTACCAGCTTTGTTCTTGGAGTTGTCTTTTCAGCTTACTTGACGATTTTCTATCATGAAAAGACGATTCTAGGTGTTCCAGTGATGATGAGCATCTTTTACCTTAGTATGGTTTTTGCTTCTTGGAGGAAAAAAGGGAAAGAAAAAGCTTAATTTTGATTGATTTCGCTTGTAAGAAAAAAGAAGATATGCTATACTTGAAGAGTTGACTATGCACAATCCTGTGCAACCGCACGAACATCGTTGCTCACATAGTGAGTATAAAGTGGTTCGTCCCACGATGCTAGGCGAGTCTTCACAAAAATACGGGGAAACCCTAAAAATCATAGGAGGTGCATAATGAGCACATACGCAATTATCAAAACTGGCGGAAAACAAGTTAAAGTTGAAGTTGGTCAAGCAATCTACGTTGAAAAATTGAACGTTGAAGCTGGTCAAGAAGTTACTTTTAACGAAGTTGTTCTTGTTGGTGGTGAAAACACTGTTGTCGGAACTCCACTTGTTGCTGGAGCTACTGTAGTTGGAACTGTTGAAAAACAAGGAAAACAAAAGAAAGTTGTTACTTACAAGTACAAACCTAAAAAAGGTAGCCACCGTAAACAAGGTCACCGTCAACCATATACAAAAGTTGTCATCAACGCAATCAACGCTTAATTTTAAGGAGAACACATGATACAAGCAGTCTTTGAGAGAGCCGAAGATGGCGAGCTGAGGAGTGCGGAAATTACTGGACACGCCGAAAGTGGCGAATACGGCTTAGATGTCGTGTGTGCATCGGTTTCTACGCTTGCCATTAACTTTGTCAATTCCATTGAGAAATTTGCAGGCTATGAACCAATCTTAGAATTAAACGAAGATGAAGGTGGCTATCTAAAGGTTGATATACCAGCGGATCTTCCTTCACACCAGAGAGAAATGACCCAGTTATTCTTCGAATCATTTTTCTTAGGTATGGCAAACTTATCGGAGAACTCTTCTGAGTTCGTCCAAACCAGAGTTATCACAGAAAACTAACACGGAGGAAAACATTATGTTAAAAATGACTCTTAACAACTTGCAACTTTTCGCCCACAAAAAAGGTGGAGGTTCTACATCAAACGGACGCGATTCACAAGCAAAACGTCTTGGAGCTAAAGCAGCTGACGGACAAACTGTAACAGGTGGATCAATCCTTTACCGTCAACGTGGTACACACATCTATCCAGGTGTAAACGTTGGACGTGGTGGAGACGATACTTTGTTCGCTAAAGTTGAAGGCGTAGTACGCTTTGAACGTAAAGGTCGCGATAAAAAACAAGTTTCTGTTTACCCAATCGCTAAATAAAAAGGTCCAGTGAACCTTTTTATCCCGAGCCTTGAAATGAAAAGGCGAGGAAGCTAGAAGTAGCATAAAATAAGGCTTTCCGAGTTTTCGGAGAGCCTATTTTTTTGTTTTGATACACATTTTGAATTTAATAGAGAATAGTTAGATTTAAACTTGCGATGGACACTTTTTTCTTTTTTGGAAAAGTTCTGAAATATGGTATAATGAACAGATAGAGAAGTTGGGGGTAAAAGATGAACATTCAACAATTACGCTATGTTGTGGCCATTGCCAATAGTGGTACTTTCCGTGAAGCTGCTGAAAAGATGTATGTTAGTCAGCCAAGTCTGTCTATTTCTGTGCGCGATTTGGAAAAAGAGCTGGGTTTTAAGATTTTCCGTCGGACGAGTTCGGGGACTTTTTTGACCCGTCGTGGTATGGAATTTTATGAGAAAGCGCAGGAATTGGTCAAAGGATTTGATGTTTTTCAAAATCAGTATGCCAATCCTGAGGAAGAAAAGGATGAATTTTCCATTGCCAGTCAGCACTATGACTTCTTGCCACCAACGATTACGGCCTTTTCAGAGCGTTATCCTGACTATAAGAACTTTCGTATTTTTGAGTCTACCACAGTTCAAATATTAGACGAAGTGGCCCAAGGACATAGTGAGATTGGGATTATCTACCTCAACAACCAAAATAAAAAGGGCATCATGCAACGGGTTGAAAAGCTTGGTTTAGAAGTTATTGAACTAATTCCTTTCCAGACTCACATTTATCTTCGTGAAGGGCATCCTTTAGCCCAGAAGGAGGAATTGGTCATGGAGGATTTAGCGGATCTACCAACCGTTCGTTTTACTCAGGAAAAGGATGAGTATCTATACTATTCAGAGAACTTTGTCGACACCAGCGCGAGCTCGCAGATGTTTAATGTGACGGACCGTGCTACTTTGAATGGTATTTTGGAGCGGACGGATGCTTATGCGACTGGATCTGGATTTTTAGATAGTGACAGTGTTAATGGGATTACAGTCATTCGTCTCAAGGATAATCTAGATAATCGCATGGTCTATGTCAAACGGGAAGAAGTTGAGCTTAGTCAAGCTGGGACTCTTTTCGTTGAGGTTATGCAAGAATATTTTGATCAAAAGAGGAAATCATGAAAAAAAGAGGAATGGTAGCAGTCATTGTACTGCTTTTGATTGGGCTGGATCAGTTGGTCAAAAATTATGTTGTCCAGCAGATTCCACTGGGTGAAGTGCGCTCGTGGATCCCCAATCTCGTTAGCTTGACCTATCTGCAAAATAGAGGGGCAGCCTTCTCCATGTTACAAGACCAGCAGTGGTTTTTTGCTGTTATTACACTGGTCGTCATGGTAGGAGCCATTTGGTATCTACATAAACACATGGAGGATTCTCTCTGGTTGGTTTTTGGACTGACTTTGATAATCGCGGGAGGTCTGGGCAACTTTATCGACAGAATGAGTCAAGGTTTTGTGGTGGATATGTTTCACCTAGACTTTATCAACTTTGCGATTTTCAATGTTGCTGATAGCTATTTGACAGTTGGTGTCATTGTTCTATTGATTGCAATGCTTAAAGAGGAAGTAAATGGAAATAAAAATTGAAACTGGTGGGCAACGTCTAGACAAGGCTCTGTCGGACCTGACAGAATTGTCACGCAGTCTCGCGAATGAACAAATTAAGGCTGGACAAGTTTTGGTGAATGGGCAAGTAAAGAAAGCCAAATACACTGTCCAAGAGGGGGATATCGTCACCTACCATGTGCCAGAACCAGAGGTCTTAGAGTATGTGGCTGAGAATCTGCCGCTCGAGATTATCTACCAAGATGAGGATGTAGCCGTTGTTAACAAACCTCAGGGGATGGTGGTTCATCCCAGCGCCGGTCATACCAGTGGAACCTTGGTCAATGCCCTCATGTACCATATAAAAGACTTGTCAGGTATCAATGGTGTTCTCCGACCGGGTATCGTTCACCGCATTGACAAGGATACGTCAGGTCTCCTTATGATTGCTAAGAATGACGAGGCACACTTGGCACTTGCCCAAGAACTCAAGGATAAGAAGTCTCTACGTAAATACTGGGCGATTGTGCATGGCAATCTGCCCAATGATCGTGGTGTGATTGAAGCTCCGATTGGCCGTAGTGAAAAAGATCGTAAGAAACAGGCAGTGACTGCTAAAGGGAAGCCAGCAGTGACTCGTTTTCAAGTCTTGGAACGCTTTGGAGATTATACTTTGCTAGAGTTGCAACTGGAAACAGGGCGTACCCACCAGATCCGTGTTCATATGGCTTATATTGGCCATCCAGTCGCTGGTGATGAAGTCTATGGTCCTCGTAAGACTTTGAAAGGACATGGACAGTTTCTCCATGCTAAGACTCTAGGTTTTACCCATCCGAGAACAGGTGAAACCTTGGAGTTCACAGCAGATATTCCAGTGATTTTTAAAGAAACGCTGGAAAGATTGCGAAAAAATGAGAATAGATAAAAGAGTTGAGATGCCTTGTCTCAACCTTTTTCATTTCAAGTCTTTTCTATTTTAAAGCATTCATGTTATAATGGATAAATATGAAGAATCGGAGTGAGAATATGAAGTACAAACGAATCGTCTTTAAGGTAGGGACTTCCTCCTTGACAAATGAAGACGGGAGTTTATCAAGAAGTAAAGTAAAGGCAATTACCCAGCAGTTGGCTATGTTGCATGAAGCAGGGCATGAGTTGATTTTAGTGTCATCTGGTGCAGTTGCTGCTGGTTTTGGAGCTTTGGGTTTTAAAAAGCGTCCGACCAAGATTGCAGATAAACAAGCTTCGGCTGCAGTTGGTCAGGGACTTTTGTTGGAGGAATACACAACCAATCTCCTCATGCGCCAGATCGTTTCTGCACAAATCTTGCTGACACAGGATGATTTTGTAGATAAACGTCGCTATAAGAACGCCCATCAGGCCTTGTCTGTATTGCTTCATCGTGGTGCAATTCCCATCATCAACGAGAATGACAGTGTCGTTATTGATGAGCTCAAGGTTGGGGACAATGACACTCTGAGTGCCCAGGTAGCGGCGATGGTCCAAGCGGATCTTTTAGTTCTCTTGACAGATGTGGACGGTCTCTATACTGGAAATCCCAACTCAGATCCAACAGCCAAACGCTTGGACAAAATTGAGACTATCAATCGTGAGATTATTGATATGGCTGGTGGAGCAGGTTCGTCAAACGGTACTGGGGGTATGCTGACAAAAATCAAGGCGGCTACGATCGCAACGGAGTCGGGTGTGCCAGTCTATATCTGCTCGTCCCTGAAATCAGATGCCCTGATTGAGGCGGCGGACGAGACCAAGGATGGTTCCTTCTTTGTTGCGCAAGAGAAGGGACTTCGTACTCAGAAACAATGGCTGGCCTTCTATGCTCAAAGTCAGGGAACGATTTGGGTAGATGGTGGAGCTGCAGAGGCACTTTCAAAAAACGGGAAAAGTCTCCTTTTATCAGGTGTGGTAGAAGTGGAAGGGAACTTCTCTTACCATGATATTGTCACAGTAGCAGATAAAGAAACAGGTCAATCTCTTGGGAAGGGACGTGTCCAATTTGGCGTCTCAGCTCTAGAAGATATGCTCCGTTCTCAAAAAGCTAAGGGAGTCTTGATTCATCGTGATGACTGGATTTCCATCACTCCTGAAATCCAGCTGCTTTTTACAGAATTTTAGAGGTGAACGATGGTAAGTACACAAGAACAATTTGAACAGGTACAGGCTGTTAAGAAATCAATCAATACTGCCAGTGAAGCAGTGAAAAACCAAGCCTTGCTAGCTATGGCTAATCATTTATTGGCAGCTAATGAGGAGATTTTAGCGGCTAATGCCCTTGATATGGCAGCAGCCAAGGGGAAAATCTCAGATGTCATGCTAGACCGTCTTTATTTGGATGCGGGACGTATAGAAGCGATGGCAAGAGGGATTCGTGAAGTGGTTGCTTTACCAGATCCTATTGGTGAAGTCCTAGAAACAAGTCAGCTTGAAAATGGCTTGGTTATTACCAAGAAACGTGTGGCCATGGGGGTTATTGGAATTATCTATGAAAGCCGTCCAAATGTGACGTCTGATGCGGCTGCTTTGGCTCTCAAGAGTGGCAATGCGGTCGTTCTTCGTAGTGGCAAGGATGCCTACCAAACTGCTTATGCTATTGTCACAGCCTTGAAGAAGGGCTTGGAGACGACCACAATCCATCCAGATGTGATTCAACTATTGGAAGATACCAGTCGTGAAAGTAGCTATGCTATGATGAAGGCCAAGGGCTATTTAGATCTTCTCATTCCTCGTGGAGGGGCTGGTTTGATCAATGCCGTGGTTGAAAATGCTATCGTGCCTGTTATCGAGACGGGAACTGGAATTGTTCATGTTTATGTGGACAAGGATGCCGATGAAGACAAGGCTCTAGCCATCATCAACAATGCTAAAACCAGCCGTCCTTCTGTCTGCAATGCCATGGAGGTCTTGCTGGTTCATGAAGACAAGGCAGCAAGCTTCCTTCCTCGCTTGGAACAAGTTCTGGTTGCAGAGCGTAAGGAAGCTGGACTGGAACCAATTCAATTCCGCTTGGATAGCCAAGCAAGCCAGTTTGTTTCAGGTCGAGCAGCTGAGGCCCAAGACTTTGACACTGAGTTTTTAGATTATATCCTAGCGGTTAAGGTTGTGAGCAGTTTAGAAGAAGCAGTTGAGCATATTGAAGCTCACAGTACCCATCATTCGGATGCCATTGTGACAGAAAATGCTGAAGCTGCAGCCTACTTTACAAATCAAGTGGACTCTGCAGCGGTGTATGTCAATGCCTCAACGCGTTTCACTGATGGTGGGCAATTTGGTCTTGGATGTGAGATGGGGATTTCTACTCAGAAACTGCATGCGTGTGGGCCTATGGGCTTGAAAGAGTTGACCAGCTACAAGTATGTGGTTACTGGTGACGGACAGATAAGGGAGTAAGAGATGAAGATTGGATTTATCGGTTTGGGGAATATGGGAGCTAGCTTGGCTAAGGCTGTTGTGCAGGCCAAGACGGGTGCTCAGATTCTCCTTGCCAATCGCAGTCAAGCGAAAGTAGATGCTTTCATCGGCAATTTCGGTGGTCAGGCTTCCAGCAATGAAGAAATTTTTGCAGAAGCAGATGTGATTTTTCTAGGAGTTAAGCCTGCTCAGTTTTCTGAACTGCTTTCTCAATATCAGACCATTCTTGAAAAGAGAGAGAGTCTTCTTTTGATTTCCATGGCAGCTGGATTGACTTTGGAAAAACTGTCCAAATTTCTGCCGACCCATCACCGAATCATTCGCATCATGCCCAATACTCCAGTGGCTATCGGCCAAGGAGTGATTAGTTATGCCATGTCAGCAAACTGTCGTGCTGAGGACAGGGAACTCTTTTGTCAGCTTTTAGCCAAGGCTGGCCTCTTGGTTGAACTTGGGGATGGATTAATCGATGCTGCGACAGGTCTTGCAGGCTGTGGACCAGCCTTTGTCTATCTCTTTATCGAAGCCTTGGCAGATGCAGGTGTACAGACAGGATTGCCAAGAGAAATGGCTTTGAAAATGGCAGCCCAAACAGTAGTCGGCGCTGGACAAATGGTCCTCGAAAGTCAACAACATCCTGGAGTATTGAAAGATCAAGTTTGCAGCCCAGGAGGTTCGACTATCGCGGGTGTAGCAAGTCTGGAAGAACATGCTTTTAGAGGTACCGTCATGGACGCAGTTCATCAAGCCTACAAACGAACACAAGAATTAGGTAAATAAGAGGTTGGATGACTCCCAGCCTCTTTTATGGTCGATTGAATGGAGAAGACACAAAAAGATTGTCACAAAAACCTATTTTTTTGATAGAATAGAAGGTAGAAAAAAAGAAATGAGTTAGACATGTCAAAAGGATTTTTAGTCTCTCTTGAGGGACCAGAGGGAGCAGGAAAGACCAGTGTTTTAGAGGCTCTACTACCAATTTTAGAGGAAAAAGGAGTAGAGGTGCTGACGACCCGTGAGCCAGGTGGAGTCTTGATTGGAGAGAAGATTCGGGAAGTGATTTTGGACCCAAGTCATACGCAGATGGATCCTAAAACGGAACTCCTTCTCTATATCGCCAGTCGCAGACAGCACTTGGTAGAAAAAGTTCTCCCAGCCCTTGAAGCTGGTAAGTTGGTCATTATGGACCGCTTCATCGATAGTTCTGTTGCTTATCAGGGATTTGGCCGTGGCTTGGATATTGATGCCATTGATTGGCTCAATCAGTTTGCGACAGATGGCCTTAAACCCGATTTGACCCTCTATTTTGACATTGAGGTGGAAGAAGGACTGGCTCGCATTGCTGCCAATAGTGATCGCGAGGTCAATCGTTTGGACATGGAAGGCTTAGACTTGCACAAGAAAGTTCGTCAAGGTTACCTTTCTCTTCTGGACAAAGAAGGAAATCGCATTGTCAAGATTGATGCCAGTCTTCCTTTGGAGCAAGTTGTGGAAGCTACCAAAACTGTCTTGTTTGAGAGAATGGGATTGGCAAAATGAAACAAGATCAACTAAAGGCTTGGCAGCCAGACCAGTTTGACCGTTTTGTCCGTATCCTAGAACAAGACCAGCTCAATCACGCCTATCTCTTTTCGGGATTCTTTGGAAGCTTGGAAATGGCGCAGTTTTTGGCTAAGAGCCTCTTTTGTACGGATAAAGTAGGCGTTCTACCATGTGAGAAATGTCGAAATTGTAAGCTGATTGAACAGGAAGAATTTCCCGATGTTACCTTGATTAAGCCAGTCAATCAGGTCATCAAGACAGAACGCATTCGGGAATTGGTGGGTCAGTTTTCCCAAGCAGGGATTGAAAGCCAGCAACAGGTCTTTATTATCGAGCAAGCTGAGAAAATGCATCCTAACGCAGCCAATTCTCTGCTCAAGGTCATCGAAGAACCTCAGAGTGAAGTTTACATTTTCTTCTTAACTAGTGATGAGGAAAAGATCTTGCCGACCATCCGTAGTCGGACGCAGATTTTCCACTTTAAAAAGCAAGAAGGAAAGCTCATCCATCAATTAGAACAAGCAGGTCTGGTCAAGAAAAAAGCGGCTTTCTTAGCCCAGTTTTGTCAATCACGAGCTGAAGCTGAAAAGTTGGTCAATCAGGCTAGTTTTTGGACATTGGTTGATGAGAGCGAACGCCTACTGACCTGGTTATTAGCCAAGAAAAAAGAGAGTTATTTGCAGGTAGCCAAATTAGCCAGCTTGGCAGATGACAAGGAAAAACAAGATCAAGTCTTGCGAATCCTCGAAATCCTCTGTGGGCAGGATCTTTTGCAAGCAAGGATTCGACAGATTTTACAAGATTTGTTAGAAGCTAGAAAAATGTGGCAAGCTAATGTCAGCTTTCAAAATGCCATGGAATATCTGGTCTTGAAAGAAATATAAACTCATACTCTTCGAAAATCAAATTCAAACCACGTCAACGTCGCCTTGCCGTACTCAAGTACAGCCTGCGGCTAGTTTCCTAGTTTGCTCTTTGATTTTCATTGAGTATTAAAAATGAACGATATAGAAAGGAAAGGGCTGGTTTATGGATAAGAAAGAATTATTTGATGCGCTGGACGATTTTTCCCAACAGCTACTAGTGACCTTGGCCGATGTGGAAGCCATCAAGAAAAATCTCAAGAGCCTGGTAGAGGAAAATACAGCTCTTCGCTTGGAAAATAGTAAGTTGCGCGAACGCTTAGGCGAGGTGGAAGCAGATACTCCCGTCAAAGCCAAGCATGTTCGTGAAAGCGTGCGTCGGATCTATAAAGATGGATTTCACGTATGTAATGATTTTTATGGACAACGCCGAGAGCAGGACGAGGAATGTATGTTCTGTGACGAGTTGTTGTACAGGGAGTAGGCATGCAGATTCAAAAAAGTTTTAAGGGACAGTCTCCCTATGGCAAGCTTTACCTAGTGGCAACGCCGATTGGCAATCTAGATGATATGACCTTTCGTGCCATACAGACCTTGAAAGAGGTGGACTGGATTGCTGCTGAGGATACGCGCAATACGGGTCTCTTGCTCAAGCATTTTGACATTCAGACCAAACAGATCAGTTTTCATGAGCACAATGCCAAGGAAAAGATTCCTGACTTGATTAGTTTTCTGAAAGCAGGGCAAAGTATTGCTCAGGTCTCCGATGCGGGTCTGCCTAGCATCTCGGATCCTGGTCATGATTTGGTTAAGGCAGCCATCGATGAAGAGATTGCAGTTGTCACAGTTCCGGGTGCTAGTGCAGGGATTTCTGCCTTGATTGCCAGTGGTTTAGCACCACAACCACATATCTTTTATGGTTTCTTACCGAGAAAATCAGGCCAGCAAAAGCAATTTTTCGACTCAAAAAAAGACTATCCAGAAACTCAGATTTTTTACGAATCCCCCCATCGTGTGGCAGATACATTGGAAAATATGCTAGCAGTTTACGGCGATCGCTCGGTGGTCTTAGTTCGAGAATTGACCAAAATATATGAAGAATACCAACGAGGAAAGATCTCTGAATTGCTAGAAAGCATCGCTGAAACGCCACTCAAGGGCGAATGCCTTCTCATCGTTGAAGGTGCCAGTCAGGATGTGGAGGAAAAGGACGAGGAGGACTTGTTTTCAGAAATCCAATCCCGTATCCAGCAAGGCATGAAGAAAAATCAAGCCATTAAGGAAGTTGCGAAACTCTACCAGTGGAATAAAAGCCAGCTCTACGCTGCCTACCACGATTGGGAAGAGAATCAAGAAAATGACTAAACAGGGAAGTTTGCCTTCTTCCCTTTTTTTGTTATACTAGTAAAAGAAAAATTAGAAAGATTTGTGGGTGTCAAATAGTCTAGTAGCTTGTTTTTATTTGGTCCTAGGTTCCACCCAAAGAGGTATTAGTGTCGTGTCTCAATCTTATATCAATGTTATCGGTGCTGGTTTGGCAGGTTCTGAAGCAGCCTACCAAATCGCAGAACGTGGTATTCCAGTTAAACTTTATGAAATGCGTGGTGTCAAGTCAACACCTCAGCACAAAACAGACAATTTTGCAGAGTTAGTTTGTTCCAATTCTCTTCGTGGGGATGCCCTGACAAATGCTGTTGGGCTCCTCAAGGAAGAAATGCGTCGCTTGGGTTCTGTTATCTTGGAATCTGCTGAAGCTACACGTGTTCCTGCAGGCGGTGCCCTTGCGGTGGACCGTGATGGTTTCTCTCAAATGGTGACCGAAAAAGTAGCCAATCACCCCTTGATTGAGGTGGTTCGTGATGAAATTACAGAATTGCCGACCGATGTTATTACAGTTGTAGCGACTGGTCCTTTGACCAGCGATGCCCTAGCTGAGAAAATTCATGCCCTTAATGACGGTGATGGTTTCTATTTCTACGACGCGGCGGCGCCTATTATCGATGTCAATACTATCGATATGAGCAAGGTCTATCTCAAGTCTCGTTATGACAAGGGAGAAGCAGCCTACCTCAATGCTCCAATGACCAAGCAAGAGTTTATGGATTTCCATGAAGCCTTGGTCAATGCGGAAGAAGCACCGCTCAATTCTTTTGAAAAAGAAAAGTACTTTGAAGGTTGTATGCCTATCGAAGTCATGGCCAAGCGTGGCATTAAAACCATGCTTTATGGTCCTATGAAACCAGTCGGTCTGGAGTATCCAGATGACTACACAGGCCCTCGTGATGGAGAATTTAAAACACCTTATGCGGTTGTCCAGCTCCGTCAGGATAATGCAGCAGGTAGTCTCTACAATATCGTTGGATTCCAGACCCATCTCAAATGGGGAGAACAAAAACGTGTTTTCCAAATGATTCCAGGTCTTGAAAATGCGGAGTTTGTTCGTTATGGCGTTATGCATCGCAATTCTTATATGGATTCACCAAATCTTCTTGAACAGACTTACCGTTCTAAGAAACAACCAAACCTTTTCTTTGCTGGTCAAATGACGGGTGTGGAAGGCTATGTTGAGTCAGCAGCATCAGGCTTGGTTGCAGGTATTAACGCAGCTCGACTCTTCAAGGGAGAAAGCGAGGCTATTTTCCCAGAGACAACAGCGATTGGAAGTCTGGCTCATTACATCACTCATGCAGATAGCAAACATTTCCAACCGATGAATGTCAACTTCGGGATTATCAAGGAGTTGGAAGGCGAGCGTATCCGTGATAAGAAGGCTCGTTATGAAAAAATTGCAGAGCGTGCCCTTACCGACTTAGAGGAATTTTTAACTGTCTAATTTTTTTCAAAGAATTGCTCATGATACTATAAAAATCTTAGAAATTGTGATAAAATAGGTAGGATAAAAAAAGGAGAGTAAAAATGGCGAACCCCAAGTATAAACGTATTTTAATCAAGTTATCAGGTGAAGCCCTTGCCGGTGAACGTGGCGTAGGGATTGATATCCAAACAGTTCAAACAATCGCAAAAGAGATTCAAGAAGTTCATAGCTTAGGTATCGAAATTGCCCTTGTTATTGGTGGAGGAAATCTCTGGCGTGGAGAACCTGCTGCAGAAGCAGGAATGGACCGTGTTCAGGCCGATTACACTGGAATGCTTGGGACCGTGATGAATGCTCTTGTGATGGCAGATTCATTGCAGCAAGTTGGCGTCGATACGCGTGTGCAAACTGCCATTGCCATGCAACAAGTGGCAGAACCTTACGTACGTGGACGTGCCCTTCGCCACCTTGAAAAAGGCCGTATCGTTATCTTTGGTGCCGGAATTGGTTCACCTTACTTCTCAACAGATACAACAGCGGCCCTTCGTGCAGCTGAAATCGAAGCGGATGCCATCCTTATGGCTAAAAATGGCGTAGATGGTGTTTACAATGCCGATCCTAAGAAGGACAAGACAGCCGTTAAGTTTGAAGAATTGACCCACCGTGACGTTATCAACAAAGGTCTTCGTATCATGGACTCAACAGCTTCAACCCTCTCTATGGACAACGACATTGACTTGGTTGTCTTCAACATGAACCAACCAGGCAACATCAAACGTGTCGTATTTGGTGAAAATATCGGAACAACAGTTTCAAACAATATCGAAGAAAAGGAATAAGAAAATTATGGCTAATGCAATTGTAGAAAAAGCTAAAGAGAGAATGACCCAGTCTCACCAATCACTTGCTCGTGAATTTGGTGGTATCCGTGCCGGTCGTGCCAACGCAAGCTTGCTAGACCGTATCCACGTAGAATACTATGGAGTCGAAACTCCTCTTAACCAAATCGCTTCAATTACTATTCCAGAAGCGCGTGTTTTGTTGGTAACACCATTTGACAAGTCTTCATTGAAAGACATCGAACGTGCCTTGAACGCTTCTGATCTTGGTATCACACCAGCTAATGACGGTTCTGTGATCCGCTTGGTTATCCCAGCTCTTACAGAAGAGACTCGTCGTGACCTTGCCAAAGAAGTGAAGAAGGTCGGTGAAAATGCTAAAGTAGCTGTCCGAAACATCCGCCGCGACGCTATGGACGAAGCTAAGAAGCAAGAAAAAGCAAAAGAAATTACTGAAGACGAATTGAAGACTCTTGAAAAAGATATTCAAAAAGTAACAGACGACGCTGTGAAACACATCGACGACATGACTGCCAATAAAGAAAAAGAAATCTTGGAAGTCTAAAAATAAACAGAAAAACTCAGTTGGCATTGCTGGCTGAGTTTTATTCGAAAGAAGGAAATATGAATACAAATCTTGCAAGTTTTATCGTTGGACTCATCATCGATGAAAATGACCGTTTTTACTTTGTGCAAAAGGATGGTCAGACCTATGCTCTTGCCAAGGAAGAAGGTCAACATACAGTAGGGGATACGGTCAAAGGTTTTGCCTACACGGATATGAAGCAAAAACTCCGCCTGACAACCTTAGAAGTGACTGCCACTCAGGACCAATTTGGCTGGGGAACCGTAACAGAAGTTCGTAAAGATCTGGGAGTCTTTGTGGATACCGGTCTACCTGATAAGGAAATCGTTGTGTCACTCGATATCCTCCCTGAGCTCAAGGAACTCTGGCCTAAGAAGGGGGATAAACTCTACATCCGTCTTGAAGTGGACAAGAAAGACCGAATCTGGGGACTTTTGGCGTATCAGGAAGACTTCCAACGTCTGGCTCGTCCTGCCTACAACAACATGCAGAACCAAAACTGGCCAGCCATTGTTTACCGTCTCAAGCTGTCAGGAACTTTTGTATACCTACCAGAGAATAACATGCTTGGTTTCATTCACCCAAGTGAGCGCTACGCAGAGCCACGTTTGGGGCAAGTGCTAGATGCGCGTGTCATCGGTTTCCGTGAGGTGGATCGTACCTTGAACCTCTCCCTCAAACCACGTTCTTTTGAAATGTTGGAAAACGATGCCCAGATGATTTTGACCTACTTGGAAAGCAATGGCGGTTTCATGACCTTAAATGATAAGTCATCTCCTGAGGACATCAAGGCAACCTTTGGCATCTCAAAAGGTCAGTTCAAGAAAGCGCTCGGTGGCTTGATGAAGGCTGGTAAAATCAAGCAAGACCAGTTTGGTACAGAGATGATTTAGGCCTTATAGACATGATAAAGAAACTTAAAGAAATGAGTTTAGAGGAACTCTGGCAACTTTTTCCTATTTTTTTAGTAGAGCCCAAGTCAGAGTGGAAAGACTGGTATGAATCGGAAAAAACAAATCTGAATAAAATATTGGGTGCAAATGTTATTAAAAGAATAGAACATATCGGTAGCACTGCTATCCCTAATATTTGGGCCAAAAATATCGTTGATATTCTGTTAGAAGTAGGTAGAATAGAGGATTTAGCAAGAGTTAGGGATTTATTGGTGAAGAATGGGTGGCTAGTGATGTCGGAGAGTCCTAACAGGATTTCGCTAAATAAAGGCTATACAGAGCAGGGATTTGCTGAGAAAGTTTTTCATTTACATTTGCGAATGACGGGAGATCATGACGAGATTTATTTTAGAGATTATCTCTGCCAGCATCCAGATATTGCCCAAGCGTATCAGGAATTAAAACTAAGTTTGTGGAAAAAATTTGAACACAATCGAGACGCCTATACAGATGCGAAAACAGATTTTATAAACCACTACGTATCAGAGGCTAAGTCCAGTAATTTTCAAGAATCAGAAAAGTGTCATCAAAAAACTCTTGATAGGAGAAAGAATTGAGAAAATCATTTTATACTTGGCTCATGACCGAGCGCAATCCTAAAAGTAACAGTCCCAAAGCCATCCTAGCAGATCTCGCTTTTGAGGAGTCAGCCTTTCCAAAACACACAGATGATTTTGATGAGGTGAGTCGCTTTTTGGAGGAGCATGCCAGTTTCTCTTTTAACCTAGGAGACTTTGACGCCATCTGGCAAGAATACTTAGAACACTAGAGACAATGAGATGAGGCTAGTATTTTATTGTTCTCTTTGCTATAATATAAAGAAATAAACGGATTAGAGAGGTTCTTTATTTGAAGGAACATTCAATAGACATTCAACTGAGTCATCCAGATGACTTGTTCCATCTTTTTGGTTCCAATGAGCGCCATCTTCGTTTGATGGAAGAAGAGCTCGATGTGGTGATTCATGCTCGTACGGAGATTGTTCAGGTTTTGGGAGAAGAAACTGCTTGCGAGGAAGCTCGTCAGGTTATCCAAGCTTTGATGGTCTTGGTGAATCGAGGAATGACCGTTGGGACACCAGATGTGGTGACGGCTATTAGCATGGTCAAAAACGATGAAATCGACAAGTTTGTCGCCCTTTATGAAGAAGAAATCATCAAGGATAATACAGGGAAACCGATCCGTGTCAAAACCTTAGGTCAAAAACTTTATGTGGACAGTGTCAAACAGCATGATGTGACCTTTGGAATCGGACCTGCAGGGACAGGGAAGACCTTTCTTGCAGTGACCTTGGCCGTGACTGCCCTTAAACGTGGGCAAGTCAAGCGGATTATCCTGACTCGTCCAGCAGTGGAAGCTGGCGAGAGTCTAGGATTTCTTCCGGGCGATCTTAAGGAGAAGGTCGATCCTTATCTTCGACCAGTTTACGATGCCTTGTATCAGATTCTCGGCAAAGACCAAACGACTCGTCTCATGGAGCGTGAGATTATCGAAATCGCGCCCCTTGCCTATATGCGTGGTCGGACCTTGGATGATGCCTTTGTCATTCTCGATGAAGCACAAAATACGACCATCATGCAGATGAAGATGTTCCTGACTCGTTTAGGCTTTAATTCGAAGATGATTGTCAATGGAGATATCAGCCAGATTGACCTACCACGCAATGTTAAGTCAGGTTTGATTGATGCTCAAGAAAAGCTCAAGAACATTCACCAAATCGACTTTGTTCATTTTTCAGCTAAGGATGTGGTTCGTCATCCAGTTGTCGCTCAGATTATCCGAGCTTATGAACCAGCTCCAGTTAAAAATGAAGAAAAGAAGGAAGAAACAGAATAGCAAAAAAGCAGTTCAGATGTGAACTGCTCTTTTTTAATGAGTGTATAGCTTTAAACAAGTTCGTCGATTGACGTGTTATCTTTATCGAGACCTTGAGCAACTGGGAGGCTGGTCAAGTAACCTTGATAAGTGGTCACACCTTGACGCAAGCCCTCATCTTCAGCAATTGCTTGTGCGAATCCTTTGCCAGCCAAAGCTTCGATATAAGGAAGAGTGACATTGGTTAGGGCGATAGTAGAGGTACGAGCAACCGCACCAGGGATATTGGCAACGGCATAGTGGAGAACACCGTGTTTTTCATAGACTGGTTCATCGTGCGTTGTCACACGGTCAGCTGTCTCGATAACGCCACCTTGGTCAACGGCAACATCAACGATGACAGAGCCTGGACGCATTTGTTTGACCATCTCATCTGTCACCAATTTCGGTGCTTTGGCACCAGGAATGAGAACTGCACCAATCACCACATCAGCATCTCTCACACTTGCTTCGATGTTGAATGAATTAGACATAAGAGTTTGGATTTGGTTTCCAAAGACTTCTTCTAGAACTGAGAGACGCTTGGCGCTGATATCTAAAATAGTCACTTGAGCACCAAGACCAAGGGCGATGCGGGCAGCATGTGTACCGACGACACCACCACCGATGATGGTTACTTTTCCTTTTGGAACGCCTGGTACACCACCTAGTAGGACACCAGAACCACCAGCTTGCTTAGTAAGGAAGTGAGCTCCGATTTGAACAGCCATACGGCCGGCAACCTCACTCATAGGAACGAGGAGAGGTAGTTGTCCTTGATTGTCACGAACGGTTTCATAGGCAATTCCTGTTGTTTTTGCTGCTAACATAGCCTCTGCTAATTCTGGAGCAGCGGCCATGTGCAAATAGGTGAAGAGGAGAAGATCGTCGCGCAAATAACCATATTCAGAAGCTAGTGGTTCTTTTACTTTTACGACCAACTCGGCAGCCCAGGCTTCAGCAGCAGTTGCGACAATCTCAGCTCCTTGCTTTTGATAGTCCGCATCAGTAAATCCTGAGCCGAGACCAGCATTTGTTTCGATGAGGACACGATGTCCACGGCTGATTAAACTGTGGACGCCAGCAGGAGTGAGGGCAACGCGGTTTTCATTATTTTTAATTTCTTTTGGGATTCCGATTAACATAGAGATAACCTACCTTTCAATTGACGGTCTTGTTTTAGTTGTCACATTTCAGTTCATAAATCAAAAATGTGATGGTTTTATTGTATATGAAACCGCTTCAAAAATCAAGAAAAACTTGTCATCCAAATTTATTTATGCTAGACTAGTGAGAATCAAGATTTAATGGAGGGAAAAGTATGGAATCAATATTTGTGAAATTTGCCCAGTATCCATCTATAGAAACGGAGCGTTTATTGCTCCGACCTGTAACCTTGGACGATGCAGAAGCTATGTTTGAGTATGCCTCAGACAGAGAAAATACACGCTACACTTTTCCAACAAATCAAAGCTTGGAAGAAACTAAGAGTAACATTGCTCAGTTTTACTTGGCTAATCCCTTGGGACGTTGGGGGATTGAATTAAAAAGCAATGGCCAGTTTATCGGAACTATTGATTTGCACAAGATTGACCCAATTCTCAAAAAAGCAGCTATTGGTTACATTATCAATAAAAAGTATTGGAATCAAGGATTGACGACAGAAGCCAATCGTGCCGTGATTGAGCTGGCTTTTGAGAAGATTGGAATGAACAAGTTGAGCGCTCTTCACGATAAAGACAATTCCGCATCAGGAAAGGTCATGGAGAAATCAGGTATGCGTTTTTCCTACGAAGAACCCTATGCCAGAATGGATAACAAAGAACCAGGTCGAATTATCACAAGAGTTTATTATGTCTTGACTAAGGAAGACTATTTTGCAAATAAATAAGCAGTTGAAAAGATTTTTCAGCTGTTTTTTCTTCCTCTTACGAATAATCTAAGAGAGGAGAAAATATGGAAGCAATTATCGAGAAAATCAAAGAGTATAAAATCATTGTCATCTGTGCTGGTTTGGGTCTGGCCTTAGGAGGATTTTTCCTGTTAAAGCCAAGTTCACAAACATCTGTGAAAGAAACAAACTTGCAGGCTGAAGTTGCAGCTGTTTCAAAGGATTCATCGTCTGAAAAAGAAGTGAAGAAGGAAGAAAAAGAAGAGTCTCTGGAACAAGATCAGATCACAGTGGATGTCAAAGGTGCTGTCAAATCACCAGGGATTTATGATTTGCCAGTCGGTAGTCGGGTCCATGATGCTGTTCAGAAAGCAGGTGGCTTGACAGAGCAAGCAGATAGCAAATCGCTCAATTTAGCCCAGAAAGTCAGCGACGAGGCTCTGGTCTACGTTCCGAGTAAGGGGGAAGAAGTAGCTAGTCAGCAGACTGCCTCTGAAACGACTCCCTCGACAAGTAAAGAAAAGAAGGTCAACCTCAATAAAGCTAGTCTGGAAGAACTCAAGCAGGTTAAGGGACTGGGTGGCAAACGAGCCCAGGATATTATTGACCATCGTGAGGCAAATGGCAAGTTCAAGTCGGTAGATGAACTCAAGAAAGTCTCTGGCATTGGCGCTAAGACCATAGAAAAGCTAAAAGATTATGTCACAGTGGATTAAGAATTTCCCTATCCCCCTAATCTATCTGAGTTTTCTGTTACTCTGGCTTTACTATGCCATTTTTGGAGCGTCCTATCTCGCACTGCTAGGTTTTGTTTTTTTGCTTGTCTGTCTCTTTTTCCAATTTCCTTGGAAATCGGCTGGTAAAGTTCTAGCGATTTGTGGAGTTTTTGGATTTTGGTTTCTGTTTCAAAACTGGCAGCAGACACAAGCTAGTCAAAACCTAATGGATTCTGTTGAGAGGGTACGGATTTTACCAGATACTATCAAAGTCAATGGAGATAGTCTGTCCTTTCGGGGCAAGGCTGACGGCCGTACCTTCCAAATTTACTATAAACTCCAGTCCGAGGAAGAGAAAGAGCACTTTCAAGCCTTGACAGACCTTCATGAGGTTGAACTAGAAGGAAAACTTTCCGAGCCAGAAGGCCATAGGAATTTTGGTGGATTTGACTACCAAGCCTATCTGAAGACTCAAGGAATTTATCAAACTCTCAATATCAAAAAAATCCAGTCACTTCAAAAGGTTAGCAGTTGGGATATAGGTGAAAACCTGTCCAGCTTACGTCGAAAGGCTGTAGTTTGGATCAAGACGTACTTTCCAGATCCTATGCGTAACTACATGACGGGGCTCTTGCTGGGACATTTGGACACGGACTTTGAGGAGATGAATGAGCTCTATTCCAGTCTTGGAATTATCCATCTCTTTGCCTTGTCGGGTATGCAGGTGGGCTTCTTTATGGATGCCTTTAAGAAACTCCTCTTGCGATTGGGCTTGACCCAAGAAAAGTTGAAGTGGCTAACTTATCCCTTTTCTCTTATCTATGCAGGTCTGACAGGATTTTCAGCTTCGGTCATTCGCAGTCTCTTGCAAAAGTTACTGGCCCAACATGGTCTTAAGGGCTTGGATAATTTTGCCTTGACGATCCTTGTCCTCTTTATCATCATGCCCAACTTTTTCTTGACAGCTGGAGGGGTCTTGTCCTGCGCGTATGCTTTTATCTTGACTATGACAAGCAAAGAAGGGGAGGGGCTCAAGGCTGTTGCCAGAGAAAGTTTGGTCATTTCTTTGGGAATATTGCCCATTTTATCCTTTTATTTTGCAGAATTTCAGCCTTGGTCTATTCTTTTGACCTTTATCTTTTCCTTTCTGTTTGATGTGGTATTTTTACCGCTTTTGTCCATCTTATTCATTCTGTCTTTTGTTTACCCAGTCACTCAGTTTAACTTTGCCTTTGAGTGGTTGGAGAACCTCATTCGCTTGGTATCGCAGCTGGCAAGCAGGCCTCTGGTCTTTGGTCAACCCAATGCATGGCTGTTGATTCTACTGTTAGTTTCATTAGCCTTGGTCTATGACATGAGGAAAAACATCAAAAGACTAGCAGGAGTCAGTCTTTTTATTGTGGGGCTCTTTTTCTTGACCAAGCATCCACTTGAAAATGAAATTACCATGCTAGATGTTGGGCAAGGGGAGAGTATTTTCCTACGGGATGTAACTGGTAAAACTATTCTCATAGATGTAGGAGGTAAAGCAGAATCTGACAAGAAAATCCAAGCTTGGCAGGAAAAGGCGACGACCAGCAATGCTCAGCGCACCTTGATTCCCTATCTTAAAAGTCGAGGAGTAGATAAGATTGACCAGCTGATTTTGACCAATACAGACAAGGAACATGTTGGTGATTTACTGGAGGTGACCAAGGCTTTCCATGTCGGGGAGATTTTAGTGTCAAAAGGAAGTTTGACACAGAAGGAATTTGTAGCGGAACTAGAAGCAAGTCAAACGAAGGTACGTAGTGTGACAGCAGGGGAAAATTTGCCGATTTTTGGGAGTCAGTTAGAAGTCCTATCTTCAAGGCAGATTGGAGATGGGGATCGTGATGGTTCCCTGATTCTTTATGGGAAACTTTTGGATAAGCACTTTCTCTTTACAGGAAATTTGAAAGAGAAGGGAGAGAAGGATCTTCTAAAGCAATACCCTGACTTAGAGGTGGATGTCCTGAAAGCAGGCCAACATGGTGCTAAAACCTCATCAAATCCAACTTTCCTAGAAAAAATCAAACCAGAAATTACTCTCATTTCAGTCGGAAAGAGCAATCGTGCGAAACTCCCCCATCAGGAAACCTTGACACGACTGGAAAGTATCAAGAGTAAGATCTACCGAACTGACCAGCAAGGGGCTATCCGCTTTAAAGGGTGGAATAGTTGGAGAATTGAAACGGTTCGATAAAATAGACAAACTTTTCGAAAAATTGACTTTTTATCTTGACAAGGAATAGAAAACTTGGTATCATATAAAAGTTGAGAAAAGCAGAAGTGAGAGCTTCTCGCCTTGTGACATCAAGTTGCCTGGCCCTACGGATGAAAAGTTTCTAAGAAACGCTATCATAACGTGCGGGCTTGTATTATTACGAGTCCGCTATTGTTTTTCTCTAATAATAAAAAAGAGGTGAAAACCATAGCAAAGCAAGACTTATTCATCAATGATGAAATTCGTGTACGTGAAGTTCGCTTGATCGGTCTTGAGGGAGAACAACTAGGCATCAAGCCACTCAGCGAAGCGCAAGCATTGGCTGATAGTGCAAATGTTGACTTAGTATTGATTCAACCCCAAGCAAAACCGCCTGTTGCTAAAATTATGGACTACGGTAAGTTCAAATTTGAGTATCAGAAAAAGCAAAAAGAACAACGTAAAAAACAAAGTGTTGTTACTGTGAAAGAAGTTCGTCTGAGTCCAACGATTGACAAGGGTGACTTTGACACAAAACTTCGCAATGCACGCAAGTTCCTTGAAAAAGGAAATAAAGTTAAGGTATCCATTCGCTTTAAAGGGCGTATGATCACCCATAAAGAGATTGGTGCAAAAGTTTTAGCCGAGTTTGCTGAAGCAAC
Source organism: Streptococcus oralis (assembly GCA_963527085.1). GTDB lineage: Bacteria > Bacillota > Bacilli > Lactobacillales > Streptococcaceae > Streptococcus > Streptococcus oralis_CV. The sequence continues at coordinate 40,001 of CAURRB010000001.1, read as the reverse complement.
ACAAGATATTGCAATCATCGAACAACGAGCTAAGATGGATGGACGCCAAATGTTCATGCAGTTGGCGCCAGCAACTGACAAAAAATAATTGTCAGAAAGTTAAATAAAGGAGAAAAAATCATGCCAAAACAAAAAACACACCGCGCATCAGCTAAACGTTTCAAACGTACAGGTTCTGGTGGCTTGAAACGTTTCCGTGCTTACACTTCTCACCGTTTCCACGGAAAAACTAAGAAACAACGTCGTCATCTTCGTAAAGCATCTATGGTGCATTCAGGAGATTTCAAACGTATCAAAGCAATGCTTACTCGCTTGAAATAATAGCCTAACAGTAAGTAAACAATTCTAGGAAATATTTGGAGGAAATAAAACATGGCACGTGTTAAAGGTGGCGTTGTATCACGCAAACGTCGTAAACGTATTCTTAAATTAGCAAAAGGTTACTATGGAGCTAAACACATCTTGTTCCGTACTGCAAAAGAACAAGTAATGAACTCTTACTACTATGCATACCGTGACCGTCGTCAGAAAAAACGTGACTTCCGCAAATTGTGGATCACTCGTATCAACGCGGCAGCTCGTTTGAACGGACTTTCATACTCACAATTGATGCATGGTTTGAAATTGGCTGAAATCGAAGTTAACCGTAAAATGCTTGCTGACTTGGCTGTTAACGATGCAGCAGCTTTCACAGCTCTTGCAGATGCAGCTAAAGCAAAACTTGGTAAATAATGACAAACTGTTTCATTCTTACTCTCGTGGTTTTTACCGCAAGAGTAGGGTGAAACTTTTTTATTTTCCTTAAACGATTTTCTATTTTAGAGAGTAAATCACAGATTTTTTCAAAGAAAATAGGATATTTCTTGTATAATAGGAATATCTAAAAAAGATTTGGAGTTAGAAGAAGATGATAGTAGGTATTGATTTAGGAACGACTAATTCTTTAGTAGGGGTTTATCAAGATGGTCAGGTTAAGCTGATTCCCAATGCTTTTGGTGAGTATTTGACTCCTTCTGTTGTGGCTTTAGATGACAATGATGAGATTATAGTTGGAAAAATTGCCAAGGAACGCTTGGTGACCCACCCGGATAAGACGGTTTCTCAGTTCAAGCGTTTTATGGGGACCAAACATGAGTTGACATTAGGAAATCGAGCATATAAGGCTGAAGAATTAAGCTCTTTTATCATTCGAAAGTTGGTAGACGATGCAGAGACCTATCTTGGAGAAAAGGTTGAGGAAGTGATTGTTAGTGTACCAGCCTATTTCAACGATGCTCAACGCTATGCGACCAAACTAGCAGGGAAATTTGCAGGCGTTCAGATTGATCGGATTATCAATGAACCTTCCGCAGCGGCTCTTGCTAAAAGATCTATGGTAAACCAAGAAGATCAATCTTTTATTGTGGTCGATTTTGGCGGTGGTACTCTTGACATTTCAGTTGTAGAGCTTTTTGATAACATTGTTGAAATCGTGTCGATTGCAGGGGACAATCGTTTGGGAGGAGAAGACTTTACTGCGGCTATTGCTGAGGAATTTTTAGCCTCTAATCAATTAACCAAGGATACGATTTCCCGAGAATTTTATAGCAAAATTCTGGTACAGGCTGAAAAGAAAAAGCTAGAACTCAATGATAAAGAAGAAGTGAAGATGACGGTTCTGGACCAAGAACAGGAATACACTTTAGACTTGAGCTACCAACGATTTTATGAGCTTTGTCAACCTCTGCTAGCCCGTGTTAAGGCTGTTTTGGATCGTGCCTTGATGGATGCACGCTATAGCTATGTATCATCTGATAACTTTGTTCTTGTTGGGGGGACTTCGAAACTCCGCTTGGTTCAGGACTTTTTATCCTACTGTATCAATCAAATGGTTCAGGTATCGGATGATCCTGATCGGATGATTGCGAGAGGTTGTGCCCTTTTAGCAGGAATAAAAGAACGCCAGGGTGAGATACGAGATTTGCTGCTGTCTGATATTTGTCCTTTTACACTAGGAATTGAGATAGTTGGAGACCGTTTTTCGCCGATTATTGAGCGAAATTCTACCCTACCTGCTTCACGCATCGAGCAGTACTATACGGCTGAATTGGGACAGAGTCAAGTCAAGATAAAGGTCTATCAAGGTGAGATGATGAAGGCATCACAAAACCTGTTCCTAGGAGAATTAGAAGTTCCCGTCCCTGTCAATACTAGAGTAAATGAAAGTTTCACAGTTCGGTTTACCTATGATTTAAATGGAATTTTGGATGTTGAAGTGAAAATTGATTCCACACAGGAAGTCTTTAGTCATGTTATTCTCCAAGATAGTGTTACTCTGACAGAAAAGGAAATCAAGGCTAAGCAAGCAGAGTTGACTCGCTATAAGATCAACGCTCAAGAAACAGAGGTTTATCGTTTCTTGATTGAAAAAGCGAATCGTGTGTACAGTATGCTCTTGGGGAGAAGAAGAGATGAGCTAATGGCTGAAACTAGACGATTTGAAGAAGAGGTTAGCCAAGCATCTGTTTATCATTTGCCAAAACTTTATCAATCATTTTCAAACTATCTAGACTTCCTAGAACGAGGACTGTAAAAGAGGAGACCTTATGAATATATGGGAAACTTTAGGGATAGAGCCAACGACTGACGTCAAGCTTATTAGAAGGCGTTATGCTGAACTGGTTCGGTTCTATCACCCAGAAGACCAACCAGAAATTTACCAAGAAATTGTTGAAGCTTACCAAAAAGCCTTGACTTATGCGAGGTCTAGAAACACAAGACCAGAAAATAGTTTAAGAAAAGCGAGTGACTCTCAAGAAACTAGTGAACTTGAAGAAGAGGCGAATGAAAAGCCTAACTCTAGTCTCAACTTTGAAAACTTGACTGAAGAAACGAAGACTGAGAACGAAGAGTCGGAAACATCTAGTCTTGATTTCAGTGATTATCAGCAATCAACTGATAAAACCAGCTATTCCTTTATTTTTGAAACCTTTAAAGCAGAAGAGAATGAGCAAAAGTCCCCCCTTAACTTTAGTGACTATGATGAGGAAGTTCAGCTAAATGGAGATTCTGAAGAAAGAGCTACGAGTACCCTCAATTTTGAAACGTTTGGTGATGAAGAGAACCAGGGGCAAGAAGGATTAGCAAGGTCTACTCTTGACTTTAGCGGTTATAATGAAGAAACTTATCTGATCCGAAATGCGATTGAAAGTATTGTTGGGAATGGTGACTATAACCGAGAGGAACAAGAGCATCTATGGCGTCAGTTCTTTCATCAGTATCAGTATGATATGAGCACTGTTCAGTCTGTTTTAGAAGAAATGGATGTTTATATTTTTAACAAACCTGAGCAATTCTCTATCATCATTCCTTTACTGGAAGACTATGTACCTGACTTTAAGTACTGGAGCTATTACTATAAACTGAAGTATTGGAAAGTTAAAAGAGCTATAGCAGAAGAGGAAGGCAGTTCGCTTGAAAGCGCACATGAAGCCACTGAAGAATTCTATTATTCTTATAAACTTTGCCAAGAAATTCTCCATGATTTTAACAAAGCAAATCAATTGAGCTCTTGGATAGAATTTTTCAAGCACCCCTATCTGAGCTTTATGGTCTTGGATCAAGTAAATCAGAATCGTCAAATAATCAAGAGCGTTCCTGTTTTAAGCTATATCCTTGAAAAAAACCGACAAGTCATATTTGAAGAGGATTATCCACTCTTGAATGACTTGGCTGATTACTTAGAAGAAGTAAAAGAGGAGCTGGGAGAAAACGTTGACTTTAGTCACTACTCTCTAGATAATCCAGATGAAGTTGAGGCAGCCTTCTATGAGTTGCTCCAAGCTCGCTATGAAGACGAGTACAAACTGTTACGTGATTGGCAATACCTTTTTGAATCAGTCAAAGATCACACGCTCCTACTTGATTTATTAGAAAAGGTGGATGTCTATCCTTTAACCAATGCGAAAGTGTTAGCAATCGTTCTCCAATTTGTGGAGCGTTACAGTGATGAGGAATCAAATCCTTACCTGAAAAAACTCCATTTCTGGAAGAGTGTCCAGTCTTATCCTTCAGTTGTAGAGGAGTATGCACTAAACAAAAAAGAAAATTTTGACTACTGGTACCATGAAGGTTATCTTTATATTGATAAGCTTACCAAGAGTGATGAAGATATCAATGATTGGGAGAAGTGGAAAAGCTACTTTAAAGGAAGACCACGCATTCTAACGGTTTTGCTTCAACAGATCTATAAGGAGTACCGTCGATTCACAGACGGGGAGCTCCTGAGATATGTTTTGGCTCCTTTTCCTACTTCTAAAATGGCTCCCCAAATGATGACGGAGGAGACAGACCAGAAACTAGAAGAGATGACAGTTTATGCTTATGAAATCAGTCATCCAAAAGCCAAGTTATCTTATTTGAATTGGAAAAAAAGACAGGTCTTTAAAAATAAGTTTCTTCAGATTTTCTTTAGCCTCTTTACGATTGTGAGTCTGATACTCAGTGTTCTAGAGCAACCTAATTATAATTCTTGGGTCCATGCTGGTATGTTGTCTCTCTTTTACGTCTATATGCTAAAATTAAGGCAAACACCAATTGAGGAAGGAGTGACAGCTAGGGGTTTAAAACGAAAATTTTACCACAGTCCCCATCCATGGTTCCTATTCATCTTGTTATTGCTCCTCGTCACTCCATTCTTACCGTTTGGTCTCATTGGGACCCTTATTTTCATTACATTTTTCTGTCTCATCGATGGCTTCCAAGTGAGTCAAGGGCTGAAGTGGGATTATTCTTTGGATAAGCTGATTCCTGTCGGTATCTTTCTTTCTGCTGGCTTCCTATCTGCTTTGGTAAATCGAAGCCAGATCATTTCCGGAGTTGCAATGATGTACTTCCATATTTTTGCAATCCTTGTGATTTGCTTGTCTTTTACACGATTTAGTCCTGGATTTCCACCATCTCTGAAAAAAATTCTCCTCCCAGCAATCTTGGGGATCCTACTCTTTCAAACGTTGTCCTATATTCACAGTCGTTTAGACATCTTTAATCCAACTATTCTACGAGATGAAACTCTGACCATAACGGTTGTCCTCTTGTTAAATGGAATTGCCTTGTCTTATTTTACAAAGGAACAGGGTTTCATAATTGGTGTGAAGAAGGTCTTTATGATTTATGGATTGCAAATCTTTATTTTCCTAAGAAGACTGTTGCGAATCCTATTCGCACCTATACCTGATTTTAGTAAAGTTTATTTTGAAAAAGACCTGTTAAACTTGAATAGCGAATTTGCTTTCTACTTCCTAGAGGGACTTTTTGTCCTTATCCTGCTTTTCCTTATTCGCAATATACGCAAGGAAAACCGCAAAAGTGCTGAATAGAATGAAATCGTAGAGAAGATGACTCTGGTTCAAGTTCCTAGTAAATTTTCCTGAATAAAGGTATAATAGAACTATTAAAATGAAAGAGGTAATGAAGATGGCTTCAAAAATGCTACACACTTGCTTGCGAGTAGAAAACCTTGAAAAATCAATCGCATTCTATCAAGATGCTTTTGGTTTTAAAGAATTGCGTCGCAGAGATTTTCCAGATCATGCCTTCACGATTGTCTATCTAGGACTTGAGGGTGATGACTACGAGTTGGAATTGACCTATAACTATGACCACGGTCCTTACGTGGTAGGAGATGGCTTCGCCCATATCGCCCTCAGTACACCTGATCTTGAGGCGCTACATCAAGAACATAGCGCTAAAGGCTATGAGGTGACAGCCCCTAATGGACTTCCAGGAACTCAACCAAACTATTACTTTGTCAAGGATCCTGATGGCTACAAGGTCGAAGTGATTCGTGAAAAATAATCCAGTAAAGTCAAGTAGAATGTTCGTTTTCTACTTGACTTTTTTTCTTTGAAAGAGTATACTAATACAAATTTAACCTTTAAGGGGAGTCCAGAGAGACTCACAAGGTGTCAGATAAAAGGGATAAGGGGACTCTCTGTGGAGACTTTTTAAGTGTGCGCATGAGTTCTAGCCTAACCCAACTGAGGCCTTGCATTAGCAAGGTCTTTTCTTTATCTGCTCCCCTTAAATTTAAGGAGGAAAAGTCATGAATCCCACATGTAAGAAACGTTTGGGTGCAATTCGTTTGGAAACCATGAAGGTGGTCGCACAAGAGGAAATTGCGCCAGCAATCTTTGAATTAGTCCTAGAAGGGGAGATGGTTGAAGCCATGCGAGCAGGCCAATTTCTCCATCTGCGTGTGCCTGATGATGCCCATCTCTTGCGTCGTCCTATTTCAATTTCGTCTATTGACAAGGTCAAGAAGCAGTGTCATCTCATTTATCGGATAGAGGGGGCTGGGACAGCTATTTTTTCAACTTTAAGACAGGGAGATACTCTTGATGTGATGGGGCCTCAGGGAAATGGTTTTGACTTGTCTGATTTAGGCAATCAGAGCCAAGTTCTCCTCGTTGGTGGTGGAATCGGTGTTCCACCCTTGCTCGAGGTAGCCAAGGAATTGCATGCGCGGGGGGTGAAACTAGTAACAGTTCTCGGTTTTGCTAATAAGGATGCTGTCATACTCGAAAAGGAATTAGCCCAATATGGTCAGGTCTTTGTAACGACAGATGATGGTTCTTATGGTATCAAGGGAAATGTGTCAGCCGTCATCAATGATTTAGATAATCAGTTTGATGCCGTCTACTCATGTGGAGCTCCAGGAATGATGAAGTACATCAATCAAAGATTTCATGACCACCCAAGAGCCTACCTATCTCTAGAATCTCGTATGGCTTGCGGGATGGGGGCCTGCTATGCCTGCGTTCTAAAAGTGCCAGATAGTGAGACGGTCAGTCAACGCGTCTGTGAAGATGGCCCTGTTTTCCGAACTGGAACAGTTGTATTATAAGGAGAAAATTATGACTACAAATCGTTTACAAGTTTCTCTACCGGGCTTGGACTTGAAAAATCCTATCATACCAGCATCAGGCTGTTTTGGTTTTGGTCAGGAGTATGCCAAGTACTATGATTTAGATCTTTTAGGCTCTATTATGATTAAGGCAACGACTCTAGAACCCCGTTTTGGCAATCCTACTCCAAGAGTTGCTGAGACACCTGCTGGCATGCTCAATGCAATCGGCTTGCAAAATCCAGGTTTAGAAGCTGTTTTAGCTGAGAAATTGCCTTGGCTGGAAAGAGAGTATCCTACGCTTCCCATCATCGCAAATGTTGCAGGCTTTTCAAAACAAGAGTACGCTGCCGTTTCTCGAGGAATTTCCAAGGCAGCTAATGTAAAAGCGATCGAGCTCAATATCTCTTGTCCGAATGTGGATCACGGCAATCATGGACTTTTGATTGGGCAAGATCCTGATCTAGCTTATGAAGTGGTAAAAGCGGCTGTGGAAGCCTCTGATGTGCCAGTTTATGTTAAGTTAACCCCTAGTGTAACGGATGTTGTCACTATTGCTAAAGCCACAGAAGATGCAGGAGCAAGTGGCTTAACCATGATCAATACCCTTGTCGGTATGCGCTTTGACCTCAAAACTAGAAAACCAATCCTATCCAATGGTACAGGTGGAATGTCAGGCCCAGCAGTTTTTCCAGTCGCCCTCAAACTCATTCGCCAAGTAGCTCAAACAACAGACCTGCCCATCATTGGAATGGGAGGAGTGGATTCGGCTGATGCAGCGCTAGAAATGTATCTGGCTGGGGCATCTGCCATCGGAGTTGGGACAGCCAACTTTACCAATCCTTATGCCTGTCCTGATATCATCGAACATCTACCAAAAGTCATGGATAAGTATGGCATTAGCAGTTTGGAAGAACTACGCAAGGAAGTTAAAGCCAGCCTGAGATAAGCTAGGTCTTCCTTATCGTCAACAAGAAATAGAATCTTCATCAATTTGTAATATTTCCGTCGATTAACTATGTTACAATAGGGTTTAGAAAACGTTATTGGAGCATTTAAATGAAACGATGGAAAGTGGCCCTAGTAAGTGCTGGCTTATTGGGGTGTTTTTTTACTGTAGTGGAGACAGCAAGAGCAGAAGAGGGAACTTGGCAAGGAAAGACCTACCTCAAAGCAGACGGGAAACCAGCAACCAAGCAATGGATCTATGACCAAACGCAACAGGCCTGGTTTTATTTAACAGCTGATGGAAACCGTGCTGAGAACGGCTGGTTGACAGTTGGTGGTAAGGATTACTATTTTAACGAAGCTGGAAAATTATCTACGAAAACGTGGGTTGGCCAGTACTATGTGACTGAAAGTGGTGCTAAAGCCAAGGAACAGTGGGTATTTAATCAGGAACAAGGATCCTGGTATTATCTCAAGTCTGATGGTCAGAAAGCTCAAAATGAGTGGATTCAACAAGGTCAGGAAAAATATTACCTTAAAGAAGACGGGAAAATGGCCAAAGATGAGTGGATTACTCAAGGTGAGAACCAGTACTACATCAATTCACAAGGTAAAATACTGAAAAATGCTTGGCTTGGTAAGAACTATCTATCAGAAAATGGTAATAAAGTTAAACAAGCCTGGATTTATGATGACAACTATAGCAGTTGGTTCTACCTTCAACAAGATGGTACCTATGCTGAAAATGGCTGGTTAACCATAGGTGGGAAGGACTACCATTTTAAATCAGGCGGTTATCTTTCTACAGAAAGTTGGATTGACCGCTTCTATGTTGCGAAGAGTGGAGCTAAATTGAAATCGGAATGGCTCTTTGATAAGAATTATGATTCTTGGTTTTACTTGAAAGCTGATGGTAGCTATGCTGAAAAAGGCTGGGAAACGATAAAAGAAAAAGATTACCATTTCAAACCGGGAGGTTATCTTTCAACTGAGCGCTGGATTGACCGCTTCTATGTTACTAAAAGTGGAGCTAAATTGAAATCGGAATGGCTCTTTGACAAGAATTATAACTCTTGGTTTTACTTGAAAGCTGACGGAAACTATGCTGAAAAAGGTTGGCAAACCATCAAAGGCAAGGATTACCATTTCAAATCAGGTGGCTACCTTTCTACAGAAACTTGGATTGACCGTAGCTATGTGACGAGTAGTGGAGCAAAAGCTGGCAAAGGTTGGCTCTTTGACAAGAATTATAACTCTTGGTTCTATATTAACTCTGATGGAAATTATGCTAATAAAGAATGGCTCTGGGATAATGGTTACTACTATCTCAAATCTGGTGGTTATATGGCCACGAATGAGTGGGTATGGTACAAGAACAATTGGTTCTACCTCAAGTCAAATGGAAAGATGGCTGAGAAAGAATTAATCTACGATTCATCTGACCAATCATGGTACTACCTTAAATCAGGCGGTTATATGGCAAGAAATGAGACCGTGGATGGTCATACCTTGGATGCTTCTGGTCGATGGCATGTTGCGGATAAAACCAAATATTACAAAGTTAAACCAATCACAGCCTATGTCTATAGTGCATCTGGAGAAATCTTGAGTTACATTAACCAAGGAAGCATCGTTTCACTAGATAGCTCGACCCGTAAAGGAGGCAGACTTGCAGTTTCGATTTCTGGTTTGTCTGGCTATATGAATCAAAGTGATTTGACGGCAGTAGATGAAGGAAGTGAATTTATCCCTCATTATACTAGTGATGGGAAATTCCTCTACCATGAACTCTCTCCTTACACGAGTATCAAAGTAGCTCCACACACATCTGCTATGGTTATTGGTAAGAAGTACTACTCAACTGATGGGGAACATTTTGATGGCTTTACCATTAAAAATCCTTTCCTCTTTAAAAACTTGAGAGAGCCAAGTAATTATAGTGCAGCTGAGTTGAATAAACTGTATTCGATGATGAACTTGCAGGATAGTCCTCTAGCGGGTAAAGGAGCGACTTTCAAAGAGGCTGAGGAACGTTACGGTGTCAATGCCCTTTACTTGATGGCCCATAGTGCCCTTGAAAGTGCTTGGGGTCGCAGTCAAATTGCCAGAGATAAGAACAATTTCTTTGGTATTGCGGCTTATGATACGAGCCCTTATCTCTCAGCTAAGAGCTTTGATAATGTGGACAAAGGAATTCTCGGTGCGGCTAAGTGGATTCGTGAGAATTACATCGACTACGGCAGAGACCACCTTGGAAACAAGGCAACAGGAATGAATGTTCGCTATGCTTCTGATCCATACTGGGGTGAGAAAATAGCCAGCATCATGATGACCATCAATAGTAGACTTGGTGGGAAAGACTAATCAAAAAAATCAACGGTAACTACTGCAAAGTGGTTATCGTTTTTGTTTTAGTCATTGGAGCAGAAATAGTATAATAACAGCATCTTTGTTCTTGAACAATTAACAAAATGATAGTAAAATGTAATAAAAGATATTAATCTAATTACTATATAAAAAAGGAGAATTTTATGAAAAAGTTACTATCCTTCTCAATTGCCTTGCTTTCAATCACAACACTAGTTGCTTGTTCTGGACATAAGGCGGAATCAAAGGTCCCAGAAGAAAAAATTGAACAGAAGCAAATCAAGTTTGATGAGAAGTTGTTTAAAGAAGCTGGACTCTTGCCTTTTAAAAATGAGAAACAACTAGAACTTGGGGAATTGGATTCTAAATCACGCGCAACGGGTGCTCATATTCAACTTAAGGACAGCGATGAGCCAACTGAGAAGAGAGAGTCCAAGTTGACTTATGATCCAGTTGGATGGCACAATTATAAATTCTTTTATGGTGACGGTAAAAAAGAAGCTTGGTTGATGAATCGTGGGCATTTGATTGGGTACCAGTTTAGTGGATTAAACGATGAAAAGAGGAATCTGGTTCCAATGACTAACTGGCTCAATGCTGGAAATTATTCTGGAACAGATGACCAAAACCAAAGTAGCATGCTTTATTATGAAAATCGATTGGACTCTTGGTTGGCCAATCACCCAAACTATTATCTTGACTACAAGGTGACCCCAATCTATCAGAAAGATGAATTGATTCCGAGACAAATTGAATTGCAGTATGTGGGAATAGATGAAAATGGCAAACTCTTGGAAATCAAATTGGGTGGTAGTAAAGAAAAGATTGATCAGTATTCAGTGACGCATGTCGTTTTAGACAATGTTTCAGCTAATGCGGAAATCAATTATTTGGACGGTACGGCTAAAAATACAGTTGAAGATGCAAAGATAAAAGAAGAAAAAGAAAAGGCTAAGAAGGAAGCTGAGGAAAAAGCCAAGAAAGAGGCTGAAGAAAAAGAAGCAGCTGAAAAGAAAGCAAAAGAAGAAGAGCAGGAAAAAGCTCGCCAAGCCGCACAAGAAAAGGAAGAAAGCCAGGAATCAAACTCGCAATCAACAAATTCAGGTGGCTACTTTAGAGATAGAAACGGAAGATGGCACAGACCAAATGGTAAATTCGCTTCTAAGAAAGAAATTAGAGAAGCCGGATTGCAGTGGTAGGAAGAATTTAGCAGATATACAGTCAAAAAGCCGTTGGAAAACGGTTTTTTGTTATAATTAAATGAAGAATGTAGAATTAAAGGAGAAAAATTTGATGAGATACATAACTCTTGGTCAAGATGACAAAGAATTATCAGAAATTGTTCTCGGAATGATGAGAATAGAAGATAAGTCTGTAAAAGAAGTTGAAGAGCTTGTAGAAACAGCACTTTCTGTTGGAATCAATGCTTTTGACTTGGCTGATATTTATGGTCGTGGTCGTTGTGAAGAACTGTTAGGTATTGTCCTAAAAAATCGTCCAGATTTAAGAGAAAAGATGTGGATTCAGTCCAAATGTGGCATTCGCATTGAAGAATTTACCTATTTTGATTTTTCTAAGGACTATATTATAAAATCAGTCGACGGAATTTTGCAAAGATTGAAGATTGATCATCTAGATAGCTTGCTTCTTCATCGACCAGATGCTTTGATGGAATCTGACCAAGTAGCAGAAGCCTTTGATCTTCTTTATAAACAAGGTAAGGTCCGAGATTTTGGAGTTTCTAATCAAAATCCTATGATGATGGAGTTGCTTAAAAAAGATGTCAAGCAGCCGTTAGCTGTTAATCAGCTACAATTGAGTGCGGCTTTTACTCCAGGATTCGAATCAGGTTTTCATGTTAATATGGAAGATAGTCAAGCAACTATGCGAGATGGCAGCGTTTTTGAATATTGCAAATTACACGATGTGGTCATTCAAGCATGGTCTGTCTTACAATTCGGGTATTTTAAAGGGAATTTTGTTGGTAATGAGAAATTTCAAGCTTTGAATCAAGTACTTGATCGTCTAGCTTTTAAATATGGAGTAACCCCTTCAACTATTGCCATTTCTTGGATATTGCGTTATCCAGCAAAAATGCAGGCAGTCGTAGGTACAACAAATCCTAAGCATTTGAGAGAAGTTAGCCAAGCGGCAAACTTTAGCTTAACAAGAAAAGAATGGTATGAAATTTATCTTGCAGCAGGGAATAATTTGCCGTAAGTAGAAGCAGATTTAAATAAATCACAGTCAAAAAGCCGTTGTAAAGCGGTTTTTTTGTTATAATGAAGGGGAGAATTATTGATATTAAAGGAGAAAAACATGACATTTGAAGAGATCCTGCCTGGATTAAAGGCTAAGAAAAAATACGTACGAACTGGTTGGGGAGGTGCTGAAAACTATGTGCAGCTCTTTGACACTATCGAGCAAAACGGGGTTGCACTTGAAGTGACGCCCTATTTCCTAATCAACGTGTCTGGAGAAGGGGAAGGTTTTTCCATGTGGAGCCCGACACCTTGTGATGTTTTGGCGACAGATTGGGTAGAAGTGAATGACTAAATGTGTACTCATTACAGGTGTGAGTTCAGGTATCGGACTTGCTCAAGCTCGCCTCTTTTTAGAGAATGGCTATCAAGTTTATGGAGTTGACCAAGGAAAAAATCCACTCTTACAGGGTGATTTCCACTTTTTACAGAGAGATTTGACCTTGGACTTGGAGCCAATTTTTGACTGGTGTCCTCAGGTGGATGTTTTGTGCAATACTGCAGGAGTTTTGGATGCTTATAAGCCTTTATTGGAACAATCAGCGCAGGAAATTCAAGAGTTTTTTGAAATCAACTATATGACTCCTGTTGAGTTGACTCGCTATTATTTGACGCAAATGCTGGAAAATAAAAAAGGAATCATTATCAATATGTGCTCGATTGCTTCGAGCCTAGCAGGTGGTGGTGGTCACGCCTATACCTCGTCTAAGCATGCTTTGGCTGGGTTTACCAAGCAGTTGGCTCTGGACTATGCTGAAGCTGGGATTCAGGTCTTTGGGATTGCTCCAGGTGCTGTCAAGACAGCTATGACTGCTGCCGACTTTGAACCCGGTGGGTTGGCTGACTGGGTAGCTAGTGAAACGCCAATCAAGCGCTGGATTGAACCAGAGGAAGTAGCAGACCTTAGCCTTTTCTTAGCAAGTGGAAAAGCAAGCGCCATGCAAGGACAAATCCTGACTGTGGATGGTGGCTGGTCTTTGAAGTAGGAGGAGTTAGATGGAAATCAAAAAACACTTTGGAGTCTACGCTGTTTGCTTTGAAAACGGGAGGTTACTCTGCATTGAAAAAACGAGAGGCCCTTATCAACATCGTTATGATCTACCTGGTGGTAGTCAGCAACTTGGTGAAGGACTGACGGAAACTTTCAAGAGAGAAGTTCTTGAAGAGACAGGATATACTGTTAGAAGCTATTCTAATCCTCGAATCTACGATGTTTTCGTCAGGGAAGAGTTAACAAATTTTATGGTTCACCATATCATGGCATTTTATGATATTGAGGTAAACGAGAAGGAAGCTCAAGTTACGATTTCTGAAGCTGTCTCTGATGGTGCGAATGATTCACTCGGATATGTTTGGATGGATATTCAAAAAATCACAGAAGAAAATGCATCGCCATTAGTCTTGAAGGTTAAGTCTGAATTATTAGGATTTCCCGAACTGGACAAGACTTCCTACATGAATTGGAAGGTGAATGATGAGAAAGCAACTTGCCCTTAGTGGCGAACAAATTGTTGCAAAAGTTTACCCACAACTATTGCATCATGTTGGCATAATTCGTGGAGAATACTTACTGAGAGAGCTTAATCAAAACATCCTATTAGCAAGTTGTCAGCAATTTGTAAAAGATTATCTAGACACCATTTGCTCCTTGTACTCAGATGAAGAGGTTTGGTATCGTTTTTCAGAGTTAACAAATACAGAAGCTAATTGTTTAGAGGGGACTAAAGAGCATTTTGATGAAAATCATCCCTTGTTTGGATATAGAGGGATAAGGCGTTTGCTGGCGTGTCCGAATGAATTTCAGGCTGAGACAAATGTCGTTACAGAAGTTTATCAAACAAATCCCAATCTGTCTGTTATCTTTCCTTTTGTCAATGATGCTGAGCAGTTAAAGCAAGCTATTAGAGTATTGCGTGAGCATGGTTTTACTGGAAAAGTCGGCACAATGATTGAATTACCGTCAGCTTATTTTGACTTGGACAGGATACTGGAAACTGGTATTTCAAAGATTATAGTTGGAATGAATGATTTGACTTCTTTTGTTTTTGCGACTGTGAGAAACAGTCAATGGCATGATATGGAAAGTCCAATAATGTTAGATATGCTAAGACAGATGCAGGAAAAAGCAAGGATGAAAAAGATTGACTTTGCTGTAGCAGGAGTAATAGAATTAAGGAGAACACTTAATCACTGTTTTAGTGAAATATGTACTTCTTAATTCTTTTTTATTTAAAAAATTAAGAGGAAGGAGGTAAAAATGAGGAATTATGAAAAGATAACAGCACTCTATGAGAGACTAAGTCGTGATGACGAACTTCAAGGAGAAAGTAATTCAATCGTCAATCAAAAGAAAATCCTTGAAGAATATGCAAGTAAAAATAATCTATCCAACATCATACATTTTACAGATGACGGAATCAGCGGAACACAGTTTGACAGACCGGGATTTATGGCAATGATGAACGGAGTTAATCAAGGGAATATCGGTTGTATCATCGTAAAGGATATGAGTAGACTTGGCAGAGATTATCTTAAAGTCGGTCAATGTATGGAAATCCTAAGACAAAAGGGCGTAAGGTTGATTGCTATCAATGACAATGTAGATAGCTTTTACAGAGAGGATGACTTTACCCCTTTTAGAAATATTATGAATGAATGGTATGCAAGAGATACTTCAAGAAAAATACAATCTACATTCAGGTCAAAAGGAGAAAGCGGTAAGCATACGGCAAGCTCTCCACCTTATGGTTATATCAAAGATGAAAAAGACAAAGATAAGTGGATTGTAGATGAAAAAGCAGCGGAGATAGTAAGGCGAATATTTAATCTGACCATGCAAGGCAATGGTCCGTATCGAATAGCAAAGATATTAGAAGCAGAAAAAATTGATATACCTGCTTATCATCAACAAAAATTAGGATATGTACTACATCAAAGCAAAAATTTTGAATACCCTTATCGTTGGTGCAGCTCCACAATTGCAAGTATCTTAAAGAAACAAGAATACTTAGGTCATACTGTAAATTTCAAAACAAGAAAACATTTCAAGGATAAGAAAAGCAAATATGTATCTGAAGATAATTGGCTGATATTTGAAAATACCCATGAAGCAATCATAGACCAAGAAATCTTTGATAATGTACAAAGAATACGAGGAAATGTAAAAAGGTATCCTGACGGTTGGGGCGAATATCACTCACTAACAGGGCTTATGTATTGTGCTGATTGTGGAAGTAAAATGTATGTTCATAGAACAAGTAACTACAAAAATATCCCCTATTATACTTGCAGTGCCTACACGAAAGTCCCTTGTGGAACACTTTGTCCATCGGCTCACAGGATAAAAGCAGAAGCAGTATTAAACCTTATACAAGAAACCTTAAAAGACCTTAAAAAATATCTTGATGAAGATAACGAAGCTTTTATCCGCTCCATTCAAAATGAAATGGAAGAAAAGGAAAAAGTAGAGATAGAAAGGCAAAGAGTAAGACTAATTGATAGTAAGTCGAGAATACAAGAGTTAGAAAGGCTTATGTGCCGTATTTACGAAGATATGATACTTGAAAAAATACCAAGTAGTAGATATGAGATACTTAATAGCCAATATGAAACAGAGCAAAGAGCTTTAAGTAAAGAAATTAAAGACTTAGAGCTTACAATATCAAGATATGAAAAAGAAACAGACAGAGCAAGAAAATTCATATCTCTTATCAATCGCTATGAAAACTTTGATGAACTTACAACCACTATGATAAATGAGTTTGTAGAGAAGATTATCATTCACGAAAGGGATAGGAAAGGCAGTCAAAACTCAAAACAGAAGATAGAGATATATTTTAACTTTATCGGCAACTATGAGCTACCTACAGAAGAATTAACTGAAGAAGAACGCTTAAAACTTGAGGAAGAAGAGAGAAAAATCAACGAAAGAAAAGACAGACTTCATCAAAATTACCTAAAGCGTAAAGCAAACGGAAAACAACAGGAATACGAGGAAAGGTATAAAGCAAGGAGAGAACAAAAGAAACAGGAAAAGCTAAAGGTTTTGAAAAGGGGAGGTATACCATTGAGTGAATACAAAAAAAGAGATTGAGGTTAATCAATCTCTTTTCATTGTTATGAAGAACTGGTATTTTTTGTGTATTTTTTAATGTCTTTGGGATAAAATCCCTTATATTTTTTGAAGCATGTACTAAATTTACTGTGAGAGGAATATCCTACAGCCTCTGCTATATCCTGAATTTTAAGGGTAGAGTTCAGTAGGAGTAATTCCGCCATATTCATTCGCCGTCTTTGAGTATATTCTGTAATTGTACATTGATATTTTTGCTTAAATAATTTTTTTAGTTTTGTGCCGCTCATAGTGGATATTTTTTCCAAAGTATCTTGTGGGATAGATGTTGCATAATGATCGTCTATATAATTGGCGACATTTTTCAAAGCCTCATCATCGGCAATAGATAGTGGATTGCTGTACTTATTTAAAAAAGAGTCTATTGTAATACTTAACCATTCCTTTGCCTTTGACTCAAAAAAGATTTCAGCAGCAGGAGATGCCATCTTGCAATTAAGGATATCTTTTGCGATTCTTTCTAAAGGCTTGTTTATTATAATGCTGGTATTAAAAAATAAATCTTCATAGTTACAGACTTTATTCTTATAAGAGGATAGGCATTGCTCTATCATGGACTGATTGAAATTTATACCGATTCCTAAATAAGGAGAGTTTTTGTGAAGTATAAACCTATAGTCTTTAGAATTTTTTGTATTTATAGTAAAAAGTGAATTTGAAGAAAGATTTTGATAAGGATTAAAACATTCACCGTTTGCTGTAACTAAATAAGATAAATAAAGGGAATAGAAATTATTCAAACCAGAAAAACTTGTATGGATAATTTCTTTTTTTATGAAAACATCATAAATATCAATAGTGAAATTATCGCCCTCGTAAAACCAATATATGCCTTCTGCATTATCCGTGCTAAAACGGAATTCATGTCCTACAGTGGAGTATTTTGTATTATCGATAGATTCATCTGTAGAAAAAAAGTTTTTAACAAAGTTATAAAAATCACTCATATTATACCTCCGTGCTTTATATTTTATCCCGAATAGACATTATCCCGAATAGACTTAGTTAGCCATATCTAATTGATTGAAATCCTCATTTATTATATAATAAATAATAGATAAAAACAAGAAAAACTATGCGTATTGCAAAAGAGTTTGAAAACAAGCCTCTAAAATCAGTCTAAAAAGGCTATTTATAGGGTTTGCTAATTTTAAAAAAAAGGAGGAGTTGTTCAGTGAAGGATAAGAAGAAATCAATACTGAAAAGACTAATGGCTTACGGTGGTAAAAAAAGTTTTTTACTCTATATTGCTATGGTTATGTCTGCTGTATCAGGTGTCATGGTTTTGATGCCTATGGTATATATTCATAGAATTGTAAATAACTTAATTTTAAATGGGATGGTGAATTTTGATTATGTAAAGGAAAATTCAATTTCTGCAGCAGTCTTTGCCGTTCTGGGGCTTTTTATATACCTAATAGGTTTAATTTTATCCCATATTTTTGCATTTGAAGTGGAAGATAACATTATTAAGACTTCCGTAACAAAACTAATAAACAAACCGCTTGGGTATTTCGATGACAAAGAAAGCGGAAGGATAAGAAATGTAATTGTGTCCGGAGCGTCTGAAACCCATTCTTTTATAGCGCATCAACTTCCTGATATGGCGATGACCATTATATCGCCAATCGTCCTGCTTGTATTTTTCTTCGTGTTTAACTGGAAGTTAGGACTTGCCAGTATGATACCGATGATTATCGGTATGACATTGATGTCATCTATGATGACATCCGAAACAAAAAAAATGAAGGATGAGTATTATGCAGGACTTTCCAATTTATCTTCTCAGACAGTGGAATATGTTCGAGGAATTCCTGTTGTTAAAACATTTGCACAAAGTGTTGAGAGCTTTGATAAGTTATATTCGTTAATCATAAAAACAAAAGACAATGTACTTAAGCTTACTATGAGTTATACGAATAAAATGTCGTGGTTTGAAACCGTTTCTACATCGACGGCATTTTTCTTGGTACCTGTGGCATTACTCTTAATAAAATTTAATGGAAACTTATCTAATGTACTTGCAGATTCTGTTATTTACTTCCTAATAGGACCGGCATTTGCTACTTTTATTATGAGAACAGCGACGATTACGCAATACAGTTATTTTGCGGAACTTGCTTTAGATAAAATTGAAAATATACTTGAGTTTGATGATTTTGTTTATGGAAATAAAACAAGTTCTGATGTTGGGATAGAGTTTAAAAATGTAAGCTTTTCTTATGAAGATGAAAATGTATTAGACGATATTTCATTTAAGGTGAATAAAGGAGAACGAGTTGCTTTAGTCGGATCATCAGGCAGTGGTAAAACTACTATAGCAAGGCTTGCTGCACGATTTTACGATATTAAAACAGGTGAAATTTATATTGGAGGAATTAATATAAAAGATTTTGAAAAAGAGGCTTTAATGAGAAAAATTGCTTTTGTTTTTCAAAACTCTAAACTATTTAAAATGAGTTTAAGAGATAATCTTTTAATCGGAAAGCCTGATGCAACTAATGAAGAAATTGACAATGCCTTAATCAATTCAGGGTCTAAAGATATTATTAAAAATTTAGATAAAGGACTTGATACTGTTTACGGAACTAAAGGCACATATTTTTCAGGAGGAGAAGCTCAAAGGATTTCTATAGCGAGAGCTTTTTTGAAAGATGCAGATATTATCATTTTAGATGAAGCTACAGCCTTTGCAGATCCTGAAAATGAACATTTGATTCAAGAGTCTTTTAAGAAACTATCAAAAAACAAGACAACATTGATGATTGCTCATAGATTATCTACAGTAGTAGATGCGGATAAAATTCTTGTTATTGATAAGGGGAAAATTGTAGAAGAAGGCAAGCATTCAGATTTAATAGGTGTGAGTGGGCATTACAAAAAACTTTGGGAAGAATATCAAAAATCCGTAAATTGGAAGATAGGAGGTTAAACATATGGTTTCTTATTTTATGAAAAAATATGCGATGTCAGAAAAAGGCGCTCTTAACTTAAAAAAAGCCATATTTTCACACACGCTTGTTAATTTAACTAAATTGTTCGCACCAATGATCGCTTTTATGTTTCTATTCCAGTATATAGGCATTTTAACAGGCATTGAGAGCTACAATTTTACTTCTGTTCATTATATTGCACTAATTGTAGTAATGATGATTGTGATGTTCTTAATAGCGAGGTGGGATTATGTAAGACTTTACACCAATGTGTACAACGAGAGTGCAAATTCAAGAATTGAATTAGCGGAAAGGTTAAAGAAATTACCTCTTTCTTATTTTGGTAAAAGAGATTTGGCGGACCTTGCGGAAACCATGATGAATGACATGAACTTATATGAAACAATTTTTTCTCATGCTGTACCTCATATATATTCAACGGCTATATCCACAAGTATTATTGCTTTAATGCTTATCTTCTATAATTGGAAACTTGCACTTGCAGCCCTTTGGGTAATTCCCATTTCTATTTTGATTATATTTTTATCAAAGAAAAGTCAGAAAAAAATAGTACAAGGCTGGATAGATGATAATCGTAAGGTTTTTGATAATCTACAGGAAAATATAGAGCAGATAGAGCAAATAAAATCTTACAACTTAGAAGATAGGATGTTAAATGATTTTTTTGAAAAATTAAATGCATCCACAAAACAGAAGATGAAAGGTGAAGTTGTTGCCGGAACACTTACAGGAATAGCTACTGCAATTTTAAAGCTTGGAATTATAAGTGTTGCCGTTATCGGCGTCAACATGCTTATGGCAGGGGAGGTAAGTGTGCTGGTTTATATCGCATTTTTAATGCTTACAGCAAGTATTTATCTTCCTATAGAAGGAATAATCACCTTTATGTCAATGATAGTTATGCTTGATGCGGTTGTAGGGAGAATAAAGGAAATAAAGACCATGCCTGTTCAAGAAGGGAAAAAAGATATTGACATTAAAAATTACGATATTGAGTTCAAGGATGTTTATTTCGGATATGATGATTATTCTGTAATAAATTGTGTGAGCTTTACTGCAAAGCAGGGTGAAATCACTGCGCTAATCGGTTCAAGCGGAAGCGGAAAAACAACTCTCACCAAGCTTGCTGCAAGATTTTGGGATATAGATAAAGGAAAGATTTTGATAGGGGGAGAGGACATCGGTAAAATTGATCCGGAAACACTCCTTAAAAATTTTTCTATCGTTTTCCAAGATGTTACTCTTTTTAATTCAAGCATAAAAGATAATATAAAAATCGGTAAAAAAGATGCTACAGATGAAGAGATTATAAGAGCGGCTAAAATAGCAAGATGTTATGAATTTATAGACAAAATGCCGGATGGAATAGATACAGTAATAGGTGAAAACGGACAAAGACTTTCAGGAGGAGAAAGACAAAGAATCTCAATAGCAAGGGCAATACTAAAAGACGCACCAATCATATTGCTTGATGAGGCTACAGCATCTCTGGATGTTGAAAATGAAAGTCTAATTCAAGAGGCTTTATCTGAACTTATAAAAGAAAAAACGGCAATTGTTATTGCTCATAGATTAAGAACAATAAGAAATGCAAACAAAATCGTTTTATTAAATGCCGGAAAAATAGAAGCGATAGGGACAGATGAAGAACTTTGTAAAAGCTCGGAATTTTATAAAGCAATGCTTAGAAAATCAAATATTCAGTGAAAACTTATTTAGGAGGAAAATATAAAAATGGAAAAATTAAGAATTAAAGATTTAGTTACGATAGGTGTATTTACAGTAATATATTTTGTACTTATGTTTGCTTCGGGAATGATTGGTATTGTACCGATTTTATACTTGGCATACCCTACACTGGCAGGCATTATAACAGGAATAGTTATAATGCTCTTTATGGCAAAAGTTCAAAAATCATGGGGATTATTTATACTTGGGTTGATTTGTAGTCTTGTAGTAATTGCAATGGGAAATACATATGTAATATTGATACATGCTGTAATCAGTATGGCAATTGCGGAACTTTTAAGAAAAAAAGGAGAATATAAATCATTTAAATTTAATATGCTCTCATTTGCCGTATTCAACACTTGGATTTGTGGTTTCCTTATGCAAGTTTTGTTGGCTAAAGACAAGGTTATTAAACTGGCTGAAACAGGCGGTATGGGTCACGATTATATAATGAAGCTCATAGCACTTTTGAATTATCGCAGTATGGTATTAGTATATATCGGTGCTGTTGTCGGCGGGATACTCGGCGCATATATCGGTAAAGTCTTTTTGAAAAAGCATTTCGAAAAAGCGGGTATTGTATAATGCCCGTTTCTTTAGACAATCCATATAATCCCAATCCAATTAGTAAAATTTTAGTAAGTTTTTCACTTGGATTTGCTGTATTTTATAAAGTAAATACCTATTTTGAATGGGGAATTGTGCTTCTTATTTCATTTCTTTTTTTAATGAATGGATTTAAGAAAGAAGCCTTAAAAAACATATCATTTTTTGGGGTTCTTTCTTTGATACCTAATCTTGATGTAATTAGAAATATGAATGCGATTTTAATGATGTTTTTTATGCTATTTGCTGTATGTAAGATGTTTTATCTTCCATTTAGTGCGGGAAGTTTTTTTTTAAAAACATCGGATGTAGGAAGTGTAATATCCTCAATGGATAAAATGAATTTGCCTCGTACTGTTTCTATACCAATTGCTGTAATGCTTAGGTTTTTTCCTTCATTTAGGGAAGAAAGTCACAATATAAAACTTGCTATGAAAATAAGAGGTATTACATTTAAAAATCCAATTTCATACATCGAGTATGTAATTGTGCCTTTACTTGTTATATCTTCTAATATTTCTGATGATATTGCAAAGGCAGCAGAAACAAAATGTATTGAAAATCCTGTTAAAAAAACAAGGTACATATCCGTCAAAACGAAAATAGTTGATTTTGTTTATGTGCTTTCAATATTGATTATGGTTATAGGAGGAGCTTTATGGTAGAAATTGAAAATTTATCTCTATCTTATGGAAATTCTCCTAAAGTGTTAAAAAACATTTCTTTAGATGTAAAAAAAGTCGAATGTGTATTATTTACTGGGAAAAGTGGTAGCGGAAAATCTTCAATTATAAATTCTATCAATGGGTTAGCTGTACGATATGATGGAGCTTCTATGGGTGGAACCATCAGGATTGATAATAAAGATATTAAAAACCTCGAATTATACGAAATATCGCTCTTAGTATCAAATGTATTTCAAAATCCAAAGACACACTTTTTCAATATAAATACTACTCTTGAATTACTTTTCTATTTGGAGAATATAGGGCTTTCAAAAAAACAAATGGATGAAAGACTAAATGATATGTTGGATTTGTTTCCGATAGAACATCTTTTAAATAGAGATATTTTTAAACTTTCGGGTGGAGAAAAGCAGATTTTATGTATTGCTGCAAGTTATATATCTGGAACGGAAATCATTGTTTTAGATGAGCCTTCATCAAATCTTGATGAAGAAAACATTTTAATCATAAAAGAAATGCTTATAAAACTTAAAGATAAGGGGAAAACTCTTATAATCTCAGAACATAGAATATTTTATCTAATGGATATTGTAGATAGAGTTTTTTTGATTAAAGATGGGGAAATACAAAAGGAATATACTCAAATAGATTTTATGAAAATACCGTCTGAAAAGCTAAAGAAGTTAGGTTTAAGAAATAAGAATAGAGTAAAACTTACAGTACCCGAAAATCAAAATAAGGGAAATTTAGAAGTAAAAAACATTGAATTTAAGTTTAATGGCATAGATAAAAAATTGCATTTAAAAGACCTCTCTTTTGAAATGGGAAAAATTTACGGCATAGTAGGAACAAACGGACTTGGTAAATCCACTTTGCTCAGATGCCTTATAGGCTTAGAAAGAAAATCGAAGGATGAAATCTATTTGGACGGCAAAAGAATTTCAAAATCAGATAGGCTAAAAATATCATCCCTTGTAATGCAGGATGTTAATCATCAGCTTTTTACCGATTCTATTGCAAGTGAAGTAAGTCTTGGAATAAAAAATATTGAAAGTAGTTATGTTGAAAATATTCTGAAAAAACTTGATTTATATGAATCAAAAGATCGTCATCCAATGAGCTTGTCAGGCGGACAAAAACAAAGAGTGGCAATTGCATCCGTATTGTGTAAGAATTCTAAATTCATATTTTTTGACGAACCAACAAGCGGAATGGATTATTACAACATGATGAATATATCGCATCTAATTAACGAATGCAAAAGTGATAATAAAATAATATTCATTGTTTCCCATGACCAAGAATTTTTAAATTCTACAGCTGATTATGTTATGCATTTATAAATATCAACAGAGGGTACTATTATTTTTCAAGACTAAAATAAAGGAGATAAAAAAATGTTAATGTTAAGGAGATAAAGTTATGCGATGGTATGACATGATAACAGAAAGAGTAAGCATAAGGTACCTTCTTTTATTGTGTGATATTAAGATATTTAGTTTAAGAAAATTTTTATTCGATATTAAATAGCATAGTAAAAAAGCATGTATTTTTCAAAGAGGACTTTTTACGCCAAAGTGTAGAAGCCCTCCTTTTTTATTCTCAAAAACCAAAACAGAGAACATAAAAAGGAGGATAGCACAATGGGTAAAAAAGAATATTACATCTATGTTAGGGGAAAAGCTGTACCTGTAAGTGAAGAAGTTTATAAAACCTATTGGAAGATAACAGAGCATGAAAAGTATCTCCAGAGAAAGGATTGGAAGTATAATGTAATTTCATTTTCAGCATTAGATTATGATGGACACTTTGTAGATAACATCATAGATGAAAGAATAGACTTAGAAAAAATTGTAGAAGTCAAAATGCAAATTGAAGAACTAAACAAGGCATTAAATCAATTGACAAAAGAAGAAAGAGAGCTAATGGAAGCCATCTTCTACAGAGAAGAAAGTCTAAGGTCTATCGGCAAAAAAGAAAAAGTAAGCTATCAAACAATCGGAAAAAGGAGGGATAAAATTTTAGAGAAACTGAGAAAGATTTTAGAAGATAAAATCTAAAATAGTGAAGAGGAAGGCTATTTATCTAAAAAAGGTATGTAGCCTTTTTCAATGCAAAATACTAAAAAGGAGAATTAAGAAAATGAAGAAGGAAAAAACATTACAAGAAGTACAGGAACAAATTTTTGAACTTCAGGAAGAAAAAGAAAAGTGCGATGTAAAGCTGAAACAACTACAAAATCAAGGAAAGAAATTAGAAAAGCTGGCAAATGAAAAAGAACGAAAACGAAGAAATCACAGGCTTATACAAAGAGGGCTAATCGTAGAAAGGGTAATAGAAAATCCTCTTCTGTTTACCGATGAGGAGATAGAAAAAATGCTTAAGATTGCCACTGATACCGCAGAATACCAAAAAGCCTATGATGAAGTGATAAGTAAAAAGGATATGAAAAATGAAACCGAAGAAGAAATGATTGAATAAAAAACTTTAGTTTTTACAGAAGCTCCCTGCAAGGGCAAAAGCTCCGCAGGGCGCAAAGCACCCTTTAGGGTGTATAATTGCGCCCTTAGTAAACTAAGGGATTTTAGCAAGCCTTTGAAAATCCAAAACTTAATAAAAATATGCTGATAAAGCAGATAGGAAAAGATACAAAAAATAGCCTGTCTGCTTTTTCTTTACCTGAAAACAAACAAAAAATGGAAGGAGCTTACACAGATGGCAGAAACATTTCACTTTAATATATCAATGATAAGCAGAGGAAAAAGTAAAAGTGCAGTTGCAAGTGCAGCCTATATTTCTTGTGAGAAAATCAAAAATGAATGGGACGGAGTGACTCACGATTATCATAATAAAAAAGGGTTACTTCATTCGGAAATATTCTTACTGGAGAACATACCAAAAGAATTTCAAAACAGAAGTTTTTTATGGAACAGTGTGGAGCTAAACGAAAAAGCAAGCAATGCTCAACTTGCAAGAAATTTCATCATAGCCTTACCGAAAGAATTATCCTTTGAGGAAAACAAAAAACTTATCACAGAATTTATACAGGAAAATTTTGTATCAAAAGGAATGATAGCAGACCTTGCAATCCACGATGAAAGTAATGAGGGAAATAATAATATTCACGCCCATATCATGACAACACTTAGACCGATTAATGAAAAAGGACAGTGGCAAGCTAAAAGCAAAAAAGAATATATCCTTGATGATGAGGGCAATAAAATTCTAAATAAAAACGGAAAACCAAAAACAAGAAAAGTCGAACTTACTGATTGGAATAACAAAGGTAATGCAGAGAAATGGCGAGAAAGTTTTGCTGAAATCTGTAACATCTATCTTGAAAGAAACAATCTTGAAAAAAGAGTAGACCATCGTTCTTTTGAAAGACAGGGGATAGAAGAAATCCCAACCATTCATTTAGGAGCAAGTGCCAGTGCTTTAGAAAGAAAAGGCATTGAAACCGACAAAGGAAATATCAATAGAGAAATCAAAAAGCATAATTCCTTAGTCAAAGCGATTAAAGAAAGAATATCGGAGCTTACTTCTTGGATAGGCTCCTTAATCGGAAACTTGCAAGCAAAATATGATGAATACAAACAAGAGAAAAAAGAAGAATATGAAAGCGAAGCGGAACTCTTTAATCTCTATGAATACATTTCTATTTATCATGACTTGCAAGGAGAAAAGGCAAGAAAGTTAAATCCTTATGCAAGCAATAAAAAGATAGGAGCAGACCTAAGACGGTTTTCAAAGGCAAGGATATATTTGAAAGATAATAAACTTCAGACCATAGCAGATCTACAGGAAAAAATCTTTGAACTGGCAAAGCAAAGTAAAAAAATAAGCAGTGATATTCAAGAAAAAACACAAAGAATAAAAGACCTAAACCAATGTTTAATCTGTTCTGACATCATCAAAGAAAACAAAAAAGTCTATCAGGAATATAAGAGTAAAACACTATTCAAAGACAGCTTTTACAATTCTCATAAAAAGGAAATAGATAGATACCTAAGAGCAAGAAAGACGATAGAAAAATTTACCGGAACATCATCTATTAAGCTAAATGAATGGGAAAAGGAAATTACAAAACTTGAAAAAGAAATAGAAACCTTAGACAAAGAAAAAATTAAAATTCAAGATGAATTTAAGCAGATAGACCATATCAAATATGCGGTTAAGACAGTAAATGATGATTATGGAATAGACCTAAGTATTGAGATTGACAAGGCGATTAAGCGTGGAGAAAAGCCAAGTGTTATTGCACAACTGAAAAAATTCCAAGAACAACAGGAAAAAGCAGAACAATATCATAATAAGGTAAAAGAAAAGTACAGAGGAGAGGAAAGATAGGATATATTCTATTATAAGAATAATAAGGTTGTTGAATTTGTTATATGGAAAAAATCTCGTATTTATGATGCAATGATATGATAATAAACTCAGTTATAAGGAGAGGATATATAAATGCGAATTCAATTTACGGTAACAGATGAAGAACTGAAAATTTTAACTAAAAAGGCAGAAGAGGGTAATTACCCAAGCATTAGTGAATATTGTAAGTGCAGCAGTTTACAAGAAAATACAAGCTATGCCACTCTATATTATACATTACTAAATAAAATAGGCTCATTGCCGAAAGGTAAAGAGTTCGTTTTACGAGAGTTAATCGCAACACCTCCGGCTTTGATTGGTAGATGGTTTTATGAAAATGTAAATAACGGACTTGTAAAAAATGTAGAACACATCGGAAAGGCTGAAGGTGGAGTAGAAAAATATAAGAGAATTTAGGAGATAGGGTCATGGAAAACAATTTTTATAATGAAATTAAGAATATACTGATAAGCGCAAGAAATAAAGTTTATAAAACAGCAAATTTTGCTATGGTTGAAGCTTATTGGAATATTGGTAAGAGAATTATTGATGAACAAGGCGGTAAAGATACAGCAGAATATGGGCAAGGTTTATTGCAAGAACTATCTAAACAGATGACAAAAGACTTTGGCAAAGGCTTTACAGTTGCAAATCTTAAGAATATGAGACAATTTTATCTTACTTTTCCAAATGGCTACGCACTGCGTAGCGAATTGAGTTGGACACATTATCGAAGTCTTATGCGTGTTGAAAATGAAAATGCAAGGAACTTTTATTTAGAAGAAGCTATAAAATCTAATTGGAGTACAAGGCAACTTGACAGGCAGATAAACAGTTTTTTCTATGAAAGATTATTATCAAGTCAAAATAAAGAAGAAGTGTCAAAAGAAATAACACAATTGGAAAAAAGCAAAAGTCCTGAGGATATTATAAGAGATCCGTATGTGTTGGAGTTTTTAGGTTTGGAAGCTAATACAGATTTTTATGAAAGTGATTTGGAACAAGCCTTAATAACTCATTTACAGAAATTTCTTTTAGAATTAGGGAGAGGTTTTTCATTTGTAGCAAGGCAGAAAAGATTTACCTTTGATGGAAGACATTTCAGAATAGATTTAGTATTTTATAACTACATATTGAAATGCTTTGTTCTGATAGATTTGAAGATTGGAGATTTAACACACCAAGATTTAGGACAAATGCAGATGTATGTTCATTATTATGAAAGAGAAATGATGAATGAGGGAGATAATCCTCCGATAGGCATTGTACTTTGTGCTGATAAGAGTGATTCCATTGTTAAATATACTCTTCCGGAAGATGAAAAACAGATATTTGCATCAAAATATAAACTGTATTTACCAAGTGAAGAAGAACTTTTAAATGAATTGAATAAGGAATATCTAACTATAGAAAGCTATGCAGATAAAGAAAAAGATAAAAAATTAAAATAGTTAATTGGTCAGAAAACATCTGACTCATTAAAAATGAAATTTAATATTCAAGATAACAATTTGTGAGCTTGAAAGAACGAAGTTAAACGACTGGGGAAAAAACCAGTCGTTTTTTGGTGTAATGAATAGGAGGAAAACTATATGTACGAAAATAAAAATGAACAGAATACAGGAACAAAAACGATAAAGAAAGTTGGAAAAGTGACCTATGAAGTTGTTGTCCATTTTAATAAAAATGCTACTGAAACAATGCAAGACAAATTAAAACGCATAATGCTTAGAGAAATGGAGAGAGAAAAACATCAAAAAAGTGATAAAAATGATTAGAAAGTCCTTGACAAGTTGTTACAGGCTATCTGAATCTTTCTTTCATACAAAAAATGAATCAGATGGGTATCAAATGTATTATCCACTACAGTTCTATTCCAGAGATTTTTGATTTAGAAATTAACCATCCAGACCACCTCAAACGTGTAAAAGAAGAAAGTAAAAAATTACAAAGGAGCAACCCATGACACCGCAAGAAATGTGGAATGCATACAAGAAAATCAATCCCTCAATCGGAGATGAGATCGATGCTTGGGCTTTTGGAGTAGAAGCCGATCTCTTGGCAGATTTGGTTTTAAAAGGTGAAAAGACGGCAACTGCATCAGCCTATGATCTTTATGCAGTCGATAACGAACCCCTTCCACAAGAAGGGACCTTCGATGTCATTTTAGACAGTCAAAATCAGGCTGTCTGCATTGTCGAAATTACAAAGGTTTCTGTCGAATCCTTTAATCATGTTTCTGCTGATCACGCCTTTAAGGAAGGGGAAGGTGACAAATCCCTAGCCTATTGGCGTCAGGTTCATGAGGACTGTTTCGCAGAGTGGCTGAGAGAGGCAGGACTAACTTTTACGCCTGACAGCAAGGTTGTATTAGAAGAATTTCGCAAGGTCTACCCTCTGTAGACCGCTAGGAGGAAGAAAGTTTTGGAAATTGCCGTCCAATCCTTTTTTCTTAAGCAAAACATGATATAATAAGTTTGTTTGAAGAAGAGTAAAACTCTTAAACTTAGAATAGGAGAAAACTATGCAAGCAGTTGAACATTTTATTACGCAATTTGTTCCTGAACATTATGATTTATTTTTAGACTTGAGTCGTGAGACCAAGACCTTTTCTGGGAAGGTGACCATTACAGGTCAGGCGAAAAGTGACCGTATTTCCCTTCACCAAAAAGACTTGGAAATCGTTTCTGTAGAAGTTGCAGGTCAAGCACGTCCATTTACTATTGACCATGAAAACGAAGCCCTTCATATCGAACTTGCTGAGGCAGGTCAAGTTAAGATAGTCATCGCTTTTTCAGGAAAAATCACAGACAACATGACAGGGATTTACCCTTCTTACTACACAGTGGATGGTGTCAAGAAGGAAGTCTTGTCTACTCAGTTCGAGAGCCATTTTGCGCGTGAAGCCTTTCCGTGTGTAGATGAGCCAGAAGCCAAGGCTACTTTTGACCTCGCTCTCCGTTTTGACCAAGCAGCAGGTGAGTTGGCCTTGTCAAACATGCCTGAGATTGATGTGGAAAACCGCAAGGAAACAGGCATCTGGAAGTTCGAGACAACACCTCGTATGTCATCTTACTTGTTGGCCTTTGTAGCTGGTGACTTGCAAGGGGTAACAGCTAAAACTAAAAACGGTACCCTCGTAGGTGTCTACTCGACCAAAGCACATCCACTATCAAACCTTGATTTCTCACTGGACATCGCCGTTCGCTCAATCGAGTTTTACGAAGATTACTACGGAGTTAAGTATCCAATTCCTCAATCGCTCCACATCGCCCTTCCTGACTTCTCAGCAGGTGCTATGGAAAACTGGGGTCTTGTGACCTACCGTGAAGTTTACTTGGTTGTGGATGAGAACTCAACCTTTGCTAGCCGTCAACAGGTTGCCCTTGTTGTGGCACATGAGTTGGCTCACCAATGGTTTGGTAACCTCGTGACTATGAAATGGTGGGATGACCTCTGGCTCAATGAAAGCTTCGCTAACATGATGGAATACGTCTGTGTGGATGCCATCGAGCCAAGTTGGAATATTTTTGAAGATTTCCAAACAGGTGGTGTGCCGGGAGCACTTAAACGTGATGCGACGGATGGCGTTCAGTCTGTCCACGTTGAAGTCAAACACCCAGACGAAATCAATACTCTCTTTGACGGAGCTATCGTCTATGCCAAAGGAAGCCGTCTCATGCACATGCTTCGTCGTTGGCTAGGAGATGCTGATTTTGCTAAAGGTTTGCATGCTTACTTTGAAAAGCACCAATATGGAAATACCATTGGTCGTGACCTTTGGAATGCCCTTGGTCAAGCGTCAGGTCGTGATGTTGCGGCCTTCATGGATTCTTGGTTGGAACAACCTGGTTATCCAGTTCTCACTGTCAAAGTTGAAAATGATGTCTTGAAGATTTCACAAAAACAATTCTTCATCGGTGAGCACGAAGACAAGAACCGTCTCTGGGTTGTACCACTGAACAGCAACTGGAAAGGCTTGCCAGATACACTTGAAACTGAAAGTATCGAAATCCCTGGCTACGCCGCTCTTCTTGCTGAAAATGAAGGAGCTCTTCGTCTCAACACTGAAAATACTGCCCACTATATTACCGACTATCAAGGAGACTTGTTAGAAGCTGTTCTTGCTGAGCTAGAGACACTTGATAACACAAGCAAACTGCAAATTGTTCAAGAACGTCGTTTGTTGGCTGAGGCAGGTCATATTTCTTATGCTGATTTGCTCCCAGTCCTTGATAAACTAGCTAAGGAAGAGTCTTACTTGGTAGTTTCAGCTGTATCTCAAGTGATTGCTGCCCTTGAGCGCTTTATCGATGAAGGAACAGCAACTGAGAAAGCCTTTAATACACTCGTTGCTAAATTGGCTCGTCACAACTATGACCGTCTTGGTTTTGAAGCCAAAGATGGAGAATCAGATGAGGATGAATTGGTTCGTCAGTTGGCTGTTTCTATGATGATTCGCTCCAATGATGCAGAAGCTAGTCAAGTCGCTAGCCAAATCTTTGCAGCTCACAAGGAGAACCTTGCAGGACTTCCAGCAGCCATCCGTGCACAAGTTCTTATCAATGAAATGAAACACTATGAGACCAAGGACTTGGTCGCAACTTATCTGGACCTCTACACTCATGCGACGGATGCGGTCTTCAAACGCCAGTTGGCAGCTGCTCTAGCCTACAGTACAGATGCTGACAATATCCAAACCTTGATTCGTTCATGGAAGGACAAATTTGTGGTGAAACCACAAGACCTTTCTTCATGGTACCTCCAATTCCTCGGACACCAAACAACTCAAGAAACTGTTTGGGTATGGGCGCGTGAAAACTGGGATTGGATCAAGGCAGCTCTTGGTGGGGATATGAGCTTTGATAGCTTTGTCATCTTCCCATCACACATCTTTAAAACAGAAGAACGCTTGGCTGAGTATAAGGAATTCTTTGAACCGCAACTTTCTGACCTAGCTCTTAGCCGTAATATCCGCATGGGGATCAAGGATATCGCAGCGCGTGTTGACTTGATTAAGCGTGAGAAAGCAGCAGTCGAAGCTGTTGTAGCCCAATATGCTAAAGCTTAATTCATTCGAAATGTAAATAAAAAACTCAACTTTCTATCTTAAAAGAAGAGAGAGTTGAGTTTTTTTTAAGGCAATTTTGGTATAATAATCATAACAAGGAGGAGTTTCTGATGATAAAAATCTTATTAGTAGAAGATGACCTAGGTCTGTCAAACTCAGTATTTGACTTTTTGGATGATTTTGCAGATGTCATGCAGGTTTTTGATGGAGAAGAAGGTCTCTACGAAGCTGAAAGTGGCGTTTATGACTTGATTTTGCTTGACCTGATGTTGCCTGAAAAAAATGGTTTCCAAGTCTTGAAAGAGTTGCGAGAAAAAGGAATTACGACACCAGTTCTTATCATGACTGCCAAAGAGAGTTTGGATGACAAGGGACATGGTTTTGAGTTGGGAGCGGATGACTATCTCACCAAACCTTTCTACCTAGAAGAACTCAAAATGCGGATTCAAGCCCTTCTCAAGCGTTCAGGAAAGTTTAACGAAAATACCTTGACCTATGGGGATGTAGTCGTCAATCTTTCAACGAATGAAGTGAAGGTGGAAGACACGCCTGTGGAACTGCTCGGAAAAGAGTTTGAGTTATTGGTTTACTTCCTTCAAAATCAAAATGTTATTCTTCCCAAGACACAAATTTTTGACCGTCTATGGGGATTTGATAGCGATACGACTATTTCCGTTGTAGAAGTCTATGTCTCAAAAGTTCGTAAGAAATTGAAGGGTACAGCCTTTGCTGAAAATCTTCAAACCTTGCGTAGTGTCGGGTATATTTTAAAAGATGTTCAATAAACTAAAAAAAACATGGTATGCGGATGATTTCAGCTATTTCATTCGAAACTTCGGAGTTTTCACCCTGATTTTCTCTGCTATGACCTTGATTATCCTTCAGGTCATGCATTCGAGTCTCTACACCTCTGTAGATGAAAAACTCCAAGCTCTTAGTAGTAGTCCCCAAGCGGTTATCCAGTTAGCCCTTAATCGGGCAACCGAAGAAGTCAAGGATATCCAACCCGCAACAGCGGATGCCAACAAGGCTGAAATCAAGCCCAATGTTAGCTCTAATACGGAAGTTTTGCTTTTTGACAAGGATTTTAACCAACTCTTACTGGGTAATCGCTTTTTAGGCTTGGACAAGATCAAGCTGGACAAGAAAGAGTTGAATCATATTCGGCAAATCCAAGTTGTCAATAGCTACGGTCAGGAAGAAACCTATCGAATGGTCTTGATGGAAACCAACTCTTCCACCGTATCAAGTAATGTCAAATATGCGGCGGTTCTAATCAATACCAGCCAGCTTGAGCAAATCAGTCAAAACCACGAGCATTTAATTGTTGTAGTCATGGCTAGTTTCTGGCTCCTGTCTTTAATTGCCAGTGTTTATTTGGCACGTGTCAGTGTCAAACCCTTACTGGAAAGTATGCAAAAGCAGAAGTCTTTTGTTGAAAATGCCAGTCACGAACTGAGAACGCCTTTGGCCGTTTTACAAAATCGTTTAGAAAATCTCTTTCGAAAACCAGAGGCAACCATCATGGAATCCAGCGAAAGTATCGCTTCCAGTCTTGAAGAAGTTCGCAACATGCGCTTCCTTACGACCAATCTTCTCAACCTTGCGCGTCGAGATGATGGAATCAAACCAGAAATAGCAGAAGTATCACCACAGTTCTTTAAGACGACCTTTGCCAACTATGAGTTGATCGCTTCTGAAAATGATCGTGTTTTCAACTATGAAAATCGAATTTATCGTCCATTCATGACCGATCAGTTGCTCTTAAAACAACTCATGACCATCCTGTTTGATAATGCCATCAAGTATACCGAAGAAGATGGGAAAATTGAGTTTGTAGTTTATGCTACAGATCGCCATCTCTATCTTACAGTAACGGATAATGGAATTGGAATCTCAGCTGCTGACAAGAAGAAAATCTTTGACCGTTTTTACCGTGTAGACAAAGCGAGAACCCGTCAGAAAGGTGGCTTTGGTCTTGGACTATCTTTGGCCAAGCAGATCGTAGATGCCTTACGAGGAACGATTAGCGTAAAAGATAACAAACCTAGAGGAACAATTTTTGAAGTTAAGATCGCTATTCAATCTCCTTCAAAACGTAAGAATAAATAAAAAGACAGTTAGATAACTGTCTTTTTTGATAACTAGAAAAGAGGCTGGTAGTAGTACCAACCTTTATTTTGAAAATTTTCGTTTCATCATCTTTCGTTGAAGTTGTAAAAGGGCGAAACTAAGACCCATTGCAGCAACAAATGATAAAGCTGTGTTCAATTTTAAGGCTAAAAAGATAAAACTAAAAAGTGCCATAAAAATACAGAAACAAGCGATATTTACAAAAAATAAAATCTCTTTTAGGTTAGGGCCGACTGGGGCTTCTGGTGTGTAATCTTGGTAAAGCGGAGTTTGTTTCGATTCGGGAGCTTGTTCAAACTCATAAGCTTCTAGTTTTCTTGCGGACATGATTCTCTCCTTAACAGTACATAACTATTTTATCATTTTTTATGCAGAGAATTATTACAGAATTGTTACAAAACTACTAAAGTCTCTTATCAACTTCTAAGTCGCTCTTCTTGACACCTACTAGGGAAAATGGTAGCATGGATGTTACACTTAAAACAGATAACCTGACTTTCTCTTTTATAAATATACTGAGAAAGGAAAGGATAACTTATATAAATTGATAGCAAGCTGAGGCTTTTTCCTAAGATGATTTGTTAAGTTGCTACCTGGATACTTTTGAAGAGTATTGGTAGGAGTTGTTTTGAATGGATGATAAGACAGAGATTCTGTCTATTGGACTGGGTGGCATTCTTGCTACCTCTGGGAAATGTTAAAGGAGATAAGCATGTATCTTGCTATCAAAGAAATAGTACGAAACAAACTTCGGTATAGTTTGATTCTAACTACCATTTTTCTTATCGCTTTTATGGTCTTTTTTATGACCAGTCTAGCTCTTGGTCTTGTGCGAAACAACCGAGCAGCTATTGATAATTGGCAAGCAACGGGTGTCGTTTTATCTGACTACGCAAATGATAATTTGACGGCATCCTTTATTCCTGAAAAGGACTACAAGGACAAGAGTTCTGAAGAGGCTGCTCCATTGGGCTATATGTTCGCTGTGACCAATCTAGTCGATGGTAGTGAAAAGGTCAATGTTTCCATTTTTGCTCAAGACTGGGACGCTTTTATCTCACCTAGTTTGACGGAGGGTCGTTATCCTGAAGGAGATGATGAGGTTGTCGTGGATCAGTCCTTTGAAAACTATGGAATGAAGCTAGGCGATGCCATTCAGCTCAATGGAAGCGATTCAAGTTACAAGATTGTAGGCTTGACTCAAGGAAATAAATTTTTCACCGAGCCTGTTGTCTTTACGAGTCTGACAACTTATTGGACCTTACAAGGAACCTTGAAAGCCAATCGTTCCATCTCTGCCTTGGTATTGAAAAATGACATAGAAGTGTCTGGCGATGGACTGAAACAGATTTCCATTCCAAAAATGATATCGAAAATTCCTGGCTACACACCTCAGGTTAATGTATTTTCAGGAATGATTCTTGCTATGATTGTTATCACAGGCTTGATTGTGGGGATTTTTGTTTATATCATTACCATCCAAAAACTAGGTCTTTATGGAATAATGCGGGCTCAGGGGATACAGATCAAAACCATTGTATGGTCTCTGTTCTGTCAAATCTTCCTCCTAGCTGGTATGGGGATTGCTTTAGCTTTGCTGGCAATCGGAGGAGTGATTTTAGTCTTACCAGCTACCTTCTTTTTCTATCCAAGTTGGATAGCCTATTCTGTCCTAAGTTTGGTAATTTCCTTGATGGCCCTTCTAGGTGGTGTCATTTCACTTCCACGCTTGCTAAAGGTGGACCCGATTACTGCGATTGCAGAGTGATAAGGAGAATAGTATGACAACATTGATAGAAATGAATCAAGTGACAAAAACTTACGGGGAAGGAAAGATGAAAGTCGTAGCCCTGCATGAGACGAATTTTCAGCTAAATGCGGGAGAGTTCGTAGCTATCGTTGGGCCCTCAGGTTCTGGAAAGACGACCTTTCTAACAACTCTAGGACAACTTCAGGAAGCATCGAGTGGAAAGATTCTAGTCAAAGGGAAGGAAACAGGCAGTTTGACGGAGAAGGAAAAAACAGATCTCCGTTTTAGAGAGTTTGGTTTCATTCTCCAGGCTTCAAACTTAATTCCTTTTCTAACGGTCAAGGAACAGCTGGATTTGATAGACAGACTAGATAAGGGAAAAAATAGTAAAAGTGACCGAAAAGAGCTGTTTGACTTGTTGGATTTGGAAAAAGTTCAAAATCATTATCCCAAAGCTCTATCGGGTGGAGAACGTCAACGTGCCGCGATTGCTAGAGCGCTCTATAACAATCCAAGCATTGTGCTTGCAGATGAGCCGACAGCCAGTCTGGATACCCAGCGTGCTTACCAAGTAACGGAGATGCTGGCTGCCATTGCCCATGAACAAGGTAGAGGAGTTGTTATGATTACGCATGACACTCGTCTTCTTGATAAGGTTGACCGTATTTATGTCATGAACGATGGCCACCTAGTTGAAGAAACACATGCATAAAATAGAGTGAATGGTACAAGTTACTGTTCACTTTTTTGATTGGGAAAGATAGAAACAAGTTTAACTTTTTGTGAAACTCTCAGTAACCATAGCTGATTTTTGAGAAATGTGGTATAATTTTTCTTATGGAAAAGATTATCATTACAGCAACTGCTGAAAGTATTGAACAAGTTGAACAACTACTCGAAGCTGGCGTAGACCGTATCTATGTCGGTGAGAAAGATTTTGGCCTTCGTCTGCCAACAACCTTTAGTTATGACCAATTGCGTGAGATTGCTAAGTTGGTTCATGAAGCAGGCAAAGAATTGATTGTTGCGGTTAATGCCCTCATGCACCAAGATATGATGGACCGTATCAAGCCTTTCCTAGACTTCTTGGAAGAAATCAAGACAGACTATATTACAGTAGGAGATGCAGGTGTCTTTTACGTGGTCAATCGTGATGGTTATTCCTTTAAGACCATTTATGATGCTTCAACCATGGTGACAAGCAGTCGTCAGATTAACTTCTGGGGTCAAAAGGCTGGCGCATCTGAGGCGGTTTTGGCGCGTGAAATTCCATCTGCTGAACTCTTCAAGATGCCTGAGATTTTGGAAATTCCGGCTGAAGTGTTGGTTTACGGAGCTAGTGTCATTCACCATTCTAAGCGACCACTTTTGCAAAACTATTATAACTTTACGCATATCGATGACGAAAAGACGCGTAAACGTGACCTCTTCTTGGCAGAGCCGAGTGACCCAGAGAGCCATTACTCTATCTTTGAAGACAATCATGGTACCCATATCTTTGCCAACAATGACCTTGATTTGATGACTAAATTGACAGAATTGGTAGAACATGGTTTCACTCACTGGAAGCTAGAGGGACTTTACACCCCAGGTCAGAATTTTGTAGAAATTGCTAAACTCTTTATTCAAGCACGTAGCTTGATCCAAGAGGGGAATTTCAGCCATGACCAAGCCTTCTTGTTAGATGAGGAAGTGCGCAAGTTACACCCTAAAAACCGTTTCCTCGACACAGGATTCTATGATTACGATCCTGATATGGTTAAATAGGACACCAAAACCCGAAATAAAAATGTTCGGGTTTTTCAAGTGTATCCATGAAATAAAAACGGATACATGTTATAATAAAAATAGCTCTTTAATGGAGGTGTTTAAGTGGAGAATCTGAAAAAGATGGCAGGTATCAAGGCTGCTGAGTTTGTCAAGGATGGCATGGTAGTCGGACTTGGAACGGGCTCTACGGCCTACTATTTCGTAGAAGAAATTGGTCGTCGGATTAAGGAAGAAGGTTTGCAGATTACTGCTGTGACGACTTCCAGTGTGACCAGTAAACAGGCTGAAGGACTAAACATCCCACTCAAGTCGATTGATCAAGTGGACTTTGTCGATGTGACAGTCGATGGAGCGGATGAAGTAGATAGCCAGTTTAACGGGATCAAAGGCGGTGGTGGTGCCCTTCTGATGGAGAAGGTTGTCGCAACGCCCTCAAAAGAATACATTTGGGTGGTGGATGAAAGCAAATTGGTAGAGAAACTAGGTGCTTTTAAATTGCCAGTAGAAGTGGTTCAGTATGGCGCAGAACAGGTCTTTCGTCGTTTTGAGCGAGCTGGCTACAAACCAAGTTTCCGTGAAAAAGACGGCCAACGTTTTGTGACCGATATGCAGAACTTTATCATTGACCTGGCCTTGGATGTCATTGAAGATCCAATTGCCTTCGGGCAAGAATTGGACCATGTCGTTGGTGTCGTAGAGCATGGCTTGTTCAACCAAATGGTGGATAAGGTCATCGTTGCTGGACGAGATGGTGTTCAGATTTTAACTTCAACAAAAGCAAGATAACTAAGATAGTAAGGAGACAGATTATGTCAAAATTTAATCGTATTCACTTGGTGGTACTGGATTCCGTGGGAATCGGTGCAGCACCAGATGCCAATAACTTTGTCAATGCAGGAGTTCCAGACGGAGCTTCCGACACACTGGGGCATATCTCAAAAGCTGTTGGTTTGAATGTGCCAAACATGGCTAAAATCGGTCTAGGAAATATTCCTCGTGAAACTCCCTTGAAGACCGTACCAGCAGAAAGCAATCCAACAGGATATGTGACAAAATTGGAAGAAGTATCGCGTGGTAAGGATACCATGACTGGACACTGGGAAATCATGGGACTCAACATTACCGAGCCTTTCGATACTTTCTGGAACGGATTCCCAGAAGAAATCTTGACAAAGATCGAAGAATTTTCAGGACGTAAGGTCATTCGTGAAGCCAACAAACCTTACTCAGGAACAGCTGTTATCGATGATTTTGGACCACGTCAGATGGAAACTGGAGAGTTGATTATCTATACTTCAGCTGACCCTGTTTTGCAAATTGCTGCCCACGAAGACATCATTCCTTTGGATGAATTGTACCGTATCTGTGAATACGCTCGTTCAATTACCCTTGAGCGTCCTGCCCTTCTAGGTCGTATCATTGCCCGTCCATATGTTGGTGAACCAGGTAACTTCACTCGTACTGCAAACCGTCGTGACTTGGCTGTATCTCCATTTGCACCGACTATTTTGGATAAATTGAACGAAGCTGGTATCGATACTTACGCTGTTGGTAAAATCAACGATATCTTTAATGGCGCTGGTATCAATCATGACATGGGCCACAACAAGTCAAACAGCCACGGAATTGATACATTATTGAAGACCATGGGACTTGCTGAGTTTGAAAAAGGATTCTCCTTCACAAACTTGGTTGACTTTGATGCCCTTTACGGCCACCGCCGCAATGCTCATGGTTACCGTGATTGCTTGCATGAGTTTGATGAACGCTTGCCTGAAATTATCGCAGCCATGAGAGAGAACGACCTTCTCTTGATTACTGCTGACCATGGAAATGACCCAACCTATGCAGGAACAGACCACACTCGTGAATACATTCCACTTTTGGCTTACAGCCCTAGCTTTAAGGGAAATGGTGTCATTCCAGTTGGACATTTTGCAGATATCTCAGCGACAGTTGCGGATAACTTTGGTGTGGAAACTGCCATGATTGGGGAAAGTTTCTTAGATAAATTGGTATAAGATGAAACGCTATGCTTTACTTGTTCGGGGCATTAATGTCGGTGGGAAAAATAAAGTTGTCATGGTGCAACTTCGTCAAGAACTGACAGAGTTGGGACTGGAAAAAGTTGAAACCTACATCAACAGTGGCAATATTTTCTTTACTTCGACAGATGACAAAGCCCAATTGGTTGAAAAGTTAGAGACTTTCTTTGAAGTCTATTATCCATTTATACAGAGCTTTTCTTTGCTGAGTCATGAAGACTATGAAGCAGAGCTGAAGAATCTGCCTGAATGGTGGACCAAAGATTTGGCACGAAAGGATGTGCTCTTCTACA